>JASFIG010000323.1:0-5666 GCA_050122795.1 Desulfobacterales bacterium | reverse complement strand
TCTCGTCGGTCATCAATTTGCGGCTTTTTTGGAAAATATACTGCAGATTAGACGTCTTGCCGCCCCTGCCGGGGCCATAGTAGACGAGCTTACACTCCACCTCCCGTTTTTTTAGATTGATAATCGCCATGTGTTATTACTGATATTTATCTATATGTCTGAAATAATGTCTAATAATTATTGATTAAAATAAAGTTCCTTCATGAGTACGCCGGTCCAACGACGCATTACCGTTAAAATCCGTTTATTAAATGATTATAAAAAGTTATGTGAAAAGTGTCAATCCGAAAGAAATATTAATAAATAATTTCAGAATGTTACAGACCTATCTGGTCTCGTGTTTTGGGTAAAAAAGAAACCATCACAATATTATTGGCATTTTGGCTGCAAATCTTAAATTTTAATAGTAATAAAGATTCCTATACGCATTTGCGGTCGGAAGGCATCGAGACTTCAAGTGTGGGACGCGTCAAAAAATTGAGCCGGAGGTTATCACACTCCGGCTCGTTTCCTGATTTTGCATGAAAATAGATGGGAAAATTTATTTTATTGATGCTGCATGGTTGCACAAGTTCAACTGACAGTGAAATTATTTAACAAAATAAAAAGGATGATGATCTATTTTTATTTCCCATCTATTTTCACCCTTCGGGCGAGCCGGAGCCTCCCATATGCTGCGTTATTAAGGGCGAAGCATAGTTAACTATAGCTTCGCCCTTAAATGCCTTGCCTATGGAAGCCTCCGGCTCGTGCAAACTCTAGGTGATATTTTTACAAAAGGCCGCCTCGATATATATAGCTTAAAGAATCTACTTATTGTAAACCGAGCTCCTTGAAGCCGGGACATCGGTTTCAACAGCCTGCTCATCTCCTATCTTCAGCGCTTTATCGAGAATGTCGATAGCCTCATCAACTTGATCTTCGGTGATGATTAACGGCGGCGCAATCACCAGGGTATCATACCAGGGGGCTATGTAAAGCCCTTTTTGCATGGCATCGCCGGCGATCTTACCCGTCATCAGCGCCTTGCCGCTCAATTTATCCGGTTTGACGTCAAAAGGCTCTTTGGTCTCGCGGTTTTTGACGATTTCAAACGCCCAGAAATGCCCAATGCCGCGCACATCGCCGACACAGATATGCTTATCACCGAGTTCAAACAGTTTTTTCTCAAGGTGCTGGCTGACTTTTTGCGGCAGGCCGGATTTAAGCAATTTATTATATTCGGCCACAGCTGCCGGTATGGCCGAAGCAGCCAGTGCGTGATAGGCATAGGTGTGGCCGTGGCAGAAAAACTCATCTTCGAAATGGCTTTTGATTTTTTCAGTGGTCATGGTAATCGCCACCGGGGTGTATGCATTGCTGGCACCTTTGGCGGTTGTCATAATGTCCGGCATAACGTTCCAGTTCTGCATGGCAAAAGCCTTACCCGTCCGGAACCAGCCGGACATCACTTCATCTGCAATCAGCAGCACATCGTTTTCATCGCATATTTGGCGAACAATTGGAAAATACTCCGGCGGCGGCACGATGCGGCCGTTTGTTCCGACAACCGGCTCAACAATAAATGCGGCCACATTGCCCTCTTCCTTGATCATATAATCCAGGTAACGGGCACACTGGATGTCGCATTCCGGATAGCTCATTTTGAACGGGCACCGATAACAATAATGATCCGGTGCAAACCGTACGCCCTGCACAGTATAGCGTGCCTGCTCGGCCGGCCAGCGGCGTGGGTCGCCGGTAAATGACAGTCCGCCGGAGGTGGCCCCGTGGTAGGAGTGGTAGCGGGATATGATTTTATAGGCCGGTGCTTTGCTTTGTCGGGTCATTATCAGGGCGCCGTCGTTGGCTTCTGTCCCGCTGGTTGAGAAAAAGAACTGGTTCAGCGGCTCCGGTACCACCGTTTTAAGCGCTTCCACCGCAGCGATGGATGCCTCGGTGACAAATCCCGGCGCGGCATAGGGCAATTTTTCAGCCTGATTGACAATCGCCTCGATAATGGCCTTGTTCTTGTGTCCCAGGTTCGAGCACATCAGTTGTGAAGAAAAATCGATGAACGGCTTTCCATCCGCGTTGTAAAAATAAATCCCTTCGGCATCGGTAACCAGCATGGGGGTTTTCCAGCCCGACTGTCGATTCCAGGTGCCGTAAGTATGATCTGTCAGCGCTTTGATTTTTTCGACCGCTTGACTCATTTGGTTGCTCCTTTTTTTATCAGGTTGCCGTTTGGGTGCCTGAAATCCTACGTAAACGAACTGACCATATTCACCCGTTCTGAACGGTGATCAAAATTAAAAGAACCTTTACCTGGAAACGCTTAGAACCAGCTGGTTGGCCCTAAATTTCATCCAGTTTCGCAATGTGTGCAGAATGCTTTTTACCTAACAACTTTAAGGCGCGGGCAACTTCAGGTTGGGCTTTAATCTTTGCGGCGGCCTCGGTATAATAGCGAACGGCTCTGTCTTCCAGGCGTCGCGCTGCATCAAGGGCTTCGGCTGCGTCCATCTTATCAACACCCACGCATTCTTCGCAAAAGGGTGCGCGGATAAAATCTTTAACGGGTTCCAAGATCATTTCGGTTACATTCTCCCGGCGGGTTCGCTGCACGGTTTTGACATTTTTGTCGATGGCGGCCGCAAATGCTTCAAACATTGCTTTGTGATCTGCGCAGGCCGGATTTTCAACCAGGGTTTTGTAAAACCCGAGATCCTGTAACTCCAGCTCTTCCGCAAAATTGAGGATACTCCCAAAATTTTCTAAGGGCATGGTGTTCTCCTATTCATAACTTACCGGCAGTTAACGCGTTGCTTCCTTCAAAATACAGTACTCCAGTACTCCATTCCTCCATATTCATTCTTAAACGGGCTTTCAGGTCTTTAGAGTTATTGTAAAATTGGTTTTAAATATAGTTTAAAACCAGCGTTGTATGACCACTTTAGTATCGGTGAAGAAATTAAAAATCTCCTGACCATGGGCTTTGGTGTCGCCGAACATCGAATTGCCGGCACCGCCAAACGGGAAAAAGCTCATCGGCGCCGCAATACCGATATTAATGCCCACCATACTCGGTAAGACGCGATATTTGAATTCCCTGGCAGTGGCGCCGTCATTGGTATAAATACAGGCGGCGTTGGCAAACCCGCGGGTATTGATTAGATCGATGACCTCATCCAGATCTTTGGCCCTGACCACGCTGACCACCGGGCCGAAGATTTCTTCTTTGGCAATGGTCATATCGGGTTTAACATTGTCAAATAGGGTCGGCCCGACGAAAAACCCGTTCGGGTATTCGTCTACTGTAAAACCGCGGCCGTCCATGACCAGGTCCGCACCTTCTTCGATACCCTTTTCAATATACCCCAGCACCTTTTCCTTTTGGGCAGCAGAGGCCAGTGGCCCCATTAATACTTGTTCGTCGAGGCCGCTGCCGACTTTCATTGCCTTGGCTGCGGCAGAAAATTTTTCAATTAACTCATCGGCGACGTCTCCCACCGGCACCAGAACCGATCCCGACAGGCAGCGCTGGCCCGTGCAACCGTAAAATGATGTAATCATGGAGGGCATGGCTGCCTCCAGGTCTGCATCCGGCATCACCGCTACGATATTTTTGGCACCGCCCAGCGACTGAACCCGTTTGCCGGTTTCGCCGCAGCGCTGATAAATATATTTGGCTGTGGGGGTGGAACCGACAAAAGAGATGCCTTCAACGTCCGGATGATCCAGCAATCCATTAACCACATCATGGGCACCGTGTACCATATTCAGGACCCCTTCGGGAAGACCGACATCTTCAAGAATCTCAAAAATTTTCGTCTGCGTCATGGGCACCTGTTCGGAAGGCTTGACGATGAAGGTGTTGCCGGTCACCAGCGCATAGGGCAAAAACCACCAGGCCACCATTCCCGGGAAGTTGTAGGGGACAATCGCGGCGAAGACACCCAGCGGCTGTTTATGGCCCATGCAGTCAATGTCTTTGGCAATGTCTTCCAGGGTGTACCCGGTCATCAGGGTGGTGACGCCGGTGGCATGCTCCACATTCTCGATCATGCGGCGCACTTCACCGCGCGCCTCATCGATGCACTTGCCCTGCTCGGTGGTCAAAACTTTTGCAATCTCCTCGAAGCTTTCTTCAAAGGCTTCCTTGATACGAAACAGGTAGCGGGCCCGCGTCAACGGCGGTGTCGTCCGCCATTCCCAATAAGCGTCCTTGGCAGCCCGGACCGCTTTGTCCACGTCTTCTGCGGTGCCGTAGGCAACCTGGGCGATTTTTTCACCGATGGCCGGGTTCCAAACATCACCGATTGTTTCGGAGTTGGATTCCACCCACTCACCATTGATATAGTTCTTCATTAATGGCAATGACATATCGCTTCCTCCTTTGCTGATTTCTTCTAATATTCTATGATCGTATACAGATTCAAGGTTCATCGTTCAGGGGAGTCTTGATTATTTGCTTAACCCTGAACCTCTGAACCCTTGAACGCTGAACGGCCTTTAATGGCATATCAACATTCAGCAACTTAAGGCAAATCCTATTTTATTGTCAAGAATTTATTTCCATTTTTCTGCGAAAAATAAAAATAAACTTTTAAAATAATACGAATTCAACCATTTTTTCTTTAATATATCACGTTATCAAGCAAAAAATAGTTGTTCTTTTTAATTTCCGATGGTAGGGTGTCAGTTGAAAGCACCAGCGATCAACATGTGGGAGCGGCATCTTGCCGCGATTTTGGAAGGCTCTGCGCGCAGTCCTTTACGATAATGGGGGTAACAATGAAGCGGAATAATTCAGCCAATAAAAAGAAACCACTGGATCAAATAGACTGTCAGATGATCGAACTGCTGCAGAAAGACGGCCGCGTACCCAATACCGAAATCGCCAAGAAACTGGGGGTGTCGGAGGCGACGGTGCGCAGCCGCCTGAACCGATTGATTGAAGAGGAATACATTCAGATCGTAGCCGTCAGCAATCCGATCAAGCTGGGTTTTAAGATTGTCGGTATCCTCAGAATTAAGGTGGATATTACCAAAATTGAAAAGGTCACAAAGGAGCTGTCGAAGATCAAATCGATCTGGTTTGTGGTGCATGCCACCGGTGATTCCGATATCTATACCGAGTTTGTGGCCCGGTCTTTGGATGAGCTCAATGATATCATTTTTAATAAAGTGTATAAAATAGACGGTATCGTCCATACCGAAACATCTCTAATTCTGAAGTACATCAAACGAAGGTATGACTGGGGCACGGCCATAATTTAGTTATCGATGTACGCAGAGGAATCCAAATAATCAAAATTCTCATTTGCTTGTTTTGACAACTGCCAGTGAGGATATCTGCATTTTGTAAAAAGTTTGGATCAATATATCTGCAATTGGCTGATATTTGGTTTTTTGTATGGTACCAGTACCAGTCACAACCTTCAATTATGATTGACTAAATTCCATCTATCTGTTTATTAATATCTGATTCGCCACTCTGCCTGACTTGAAACGGTTCTGTAATTTCTGGATTGAATCCTGCTGCTCATCCGATACAGCGTTTCCTGACTGATCCACATAATGCGTCATACTGTTTGAAACCTTAAATTCTGGGGGTACCCATGGCAGATGAAGGTTTTAAGCGGAAGCTCGCCGCTATTCTCAGTGCAGACGTTGAAGGCTAC
>JASFIG010000322.1:0-5670 GCA_050122795.1 Desulfobacterales bacterium | reverse complement strand
GGCGCCCTGACCGGATCTTTGGATAATGCGCGATAATTCCATGGCTTATATTGCGCATTATTGCGCAATAAGACGGGCAAAATTGATTTGCATCGGTGTTAGTGAATTTGTGAAAAACAAAAATGCCGAAAAATTGGGTTTTTTGAATTTTGATGCTAAAACGAAATAGTGCTAAAAATATTAACTTTATCATGTGTTTTTGTCAAAATATGCAAAAATTAATTTGACATTTATACGATATAGTTATAAAAATTTTACAACTAAGTTGTATATTATTCAAAAAATTTGATTATGATGTTAAACACGTTTCTATCCCGGCATGAAGTGTTCACGGTGGAGGAGCTGGATCATTTTCTGGCTGAGAAGGGTTCCGGTAAGCCCAACACCCGTAAAGCGTTGCTGTCATATTATCGAAAACAGGGCAGAATTGTGCCTGTTCGACGTGGACTATATGCTGTGGTTCCTTTTGGATCTTCGCCGGAGTCCAGTCCGGTTGACATGTATCTTTTAGCAGCAAAAATGACCGGAGATGCTGTTCTGGGATACCATACCGCTCTGGAATTCCATGGCAAAGCATACTCGGTCTACAGCAGGCTGCACTATCTGTCCGCTCGAAGGTCTCTTCCGGTAGTGTTTCGTAACTATGAAATCAGGAGAGTGGCAGTGCCGCAACCACTTCTTGAAAAGGGCAAGGAAATGATCGGTGTCCTGCGCCGCAGGCGCAAAGAATCCGAGCTGCGTGTCACCGGTCTTGAAAGGACGCTTGTTGATGTGCTTGATCGTCCCGATCTGACAGGAAGCTGGGAGGAAATATGGCGCTCACTGGAATCGGTTGAGTTTTTCGACATCGAGCAGGTAATCGAATATGTCCTGCTTCTGGAAAATTCAACCACCGCTGCCAAAGTGGGTTTTTACCTGGATCAGCATAGAGAGGACTTGATGATCAATAACGCTGACCTGAAACCTTTGCACAGGCTGCGTCCCCGGCAACCTCATTATTTAGAGCGCGGAAGGCGCAGGGTAAGCCGGTGGGTGAAAAAATGGAACCTGATGGTTCCGGATGAAATACTGAATCAAACCTGGGGAGAAGTGCTGTGATATTTTCACCGTCAGAAATTTTACCGATCGCGGAGGCAACCGGTTTTAAGGCCGATGTAATTGAGAAGGTGCTTCAGCTTTTGAATCTTCTGACCGGGTTGAACTCACACCCTTATCTGAAAGGAAAATTCGCCTTGAAAGGCGGTGCTGCACTGAATCTGTTTGTGTTCGACACACCCCGGCTATCGGTAGATATCGATCTTAATTATACCGGTGCGATCGAACGCGAAAAGATGCTGGCGGATCGACCCGGAGTAGAAAAGGCTGTTGAGGCAGTGTTTTCACGTGAGGGATTTTCCGTCAAAAAAAAACCGATTGAGCACGCCGGAGGGAAATGGCGGCTGAGCTATCAAAGCTTCGAGGGCCTGTCAGGCAACCTTGAAGTCGATTTGAACTTTATGTTCCGTATTCCGCTGTGGCCAACAAAAGTGATGAATTCACATCCGGTTGGCCCTTATGCAGCTGGGGGCATGGCGGTTCTCGATATTCATGAGCTCGCGGCCGGAAAACTCTGTGCGCTTTTTGCCCGGCAGCAGGCACGGGACCTGTTCGACAGCCATCAACTTCTGAGCCTAAATGATCTGGAGCAGGAGCGATTAAGACTCGCGTTTGTCGTTTATGGAGCGATGAATCGCAAAGATTGGCGAACGGTCTCACTTGAAGATGTCAGCTTCGAAGTCGATGAACTGTCACAGCAGCTGTTTCCTTTGCTCCGCACAAGGTCCACGGAAGAAAATGAATCGCCGACTTCATACGGCAAGCGTTTAGTTGACGAATGTATTGACAGGCTCTCTGTTGTGTTGCCATACACGGATGCAGAAAAAGAATTCCTGAACCTTTTGCTTGATACCGGCGAGATCAATCCCACACTCCTGACATCCGATAAAGATCTGCATGATCGCATCAGACAGCACCCGCTTCTTGAGTGGAAGGCGCCAATGTCCGGGAGCATAAAAGGAAATAAACAGAAAGGCTGATATTATGCTTTAGTCAATCCGGCCCCCGGCTGCCTTGCGGCAGACGGGGGCCGGAGATGATTATATAGACACGGTTTAAAACCGCCGGCGCATGCGCTGGGAGAAGCGGATCATCCGGGAGCCGGGAGTTTTGCGGTTGTTTTCGGCGTCTCTGGCAAACAACGACATGTGCAGGAACTGTTTGTTGTGGGCCAGGGCAAAGCCGGTGGAGTCGTCGCAAGCCGGGGGGCTGTTCCGTCTTTGCTTACCCGGGCAACTTCGCCGCCGCGTCAAGTTACATACACTAACGCCAAAAATCGGGTTAACTAGAAGCTATCTCAAAAATAGTAGATAAAGTTCAAGGGCAAGGCGAAAACCGATTCAAAAGTGGAGCATACACGGCAGTATTCGAGCATTTTGAATCGGTTTTACGCACACCTTAATCTTCATAAAAATAGAACGTGTGATCCCGATTTATCGGGGAAACACAGCCATTGGGCGTTAGATGCATTTTTGAGATAGCTTCTAATTAAATCATAAACGCCTGGACAGAGAGCGAAAGGGCGCCTGTGACCTCTGGATGCCACGCACGCCCTTTAGCCCTTTTAAATTGGAACAAAAGCTTCTTATTCCGTCTGGTCGGATGACTCCTTTGAGCCTGAGGTAGAAGATTTAAGCAAACTGGTCACCGAAGCGACCATGCTGCCGATATCACCCAGGTTTGATGGGATGATCACAGTGTTGTTCTTTTTGGCCAGATTTCCAAACTCCCTGATGTACTGTTCGGCGACGCGCAGATTCACCGCTTCTGCCCCGCCCGGGGCTTCAATTGATTCGGCGATCTTCCGGATACCTTCGGCAGTTGCAACGGCTATCAGTTCGATTTCCTTGGCGCGACCTTCGGCCTCGTTTATTCTTTTCATTTTTTCGCCTTCGGATCGCTTTATCGCTTCCTGTTTGTCGCCCTCGGCAACGTTGATCATGGCCTGACGCTGTCCCTCGGATTCAGCTATGGCCGCCCGTTTCTCACGCTCGGCCCGCATTTGTTTTTCTAAAGCATCTTTTACGCTCTCCGGAGGCTCGATATTTTTAATTTCGTAGCGTGTAATCTTTACTCCCCAGGGATCAGAGGCCTTATCAACCGCTTCGATGATGGCGGCGTTTATATTCTCGCGCTCTTCAAAAGTGCGGTCCAGCTCGAGCTTCCCGATTTCTGAACGCATGGTCGTCTGGGCCAGCTGCGTTGAGGCAAACATATAGTTATCGATACCGTAGCTGGCTTTCATGGGATCCATTACCTGCAAATATAAAACGCCGTCAACCTCCACGGCAATATTGTCGCGCGTGATACAGCTTTGTGAAGGAACATCCACAGCCACCTCTTTTAGAGAATGCTTATAGGCAACCCGTTCTATGAAAGGAAACAGGATGTGAAATCCGGCCTCCAGCGTCTTGGCGTATTTCCCCAGACGCTCAACGATGAAAGCCGACTTCTGAGGCACGATTCGGGCGGTCTTAATTATTGTAACCACCACAAGTATGACAATACCGATTGTTACAATGGTACCGATGTTATCCATTTTATCCCTCCTCTATTTTTCGAACCTGCAAAATAATTCCATCGACGCCCGTTATGATCGCCATTTCACCATTTTTGATCGGTTCATCGGAAACCGCACGCCATCTTGCGCCCTTGAATTCAACCGCGCCGCCTGTTTTGTTTGGGATCACATCCTGCAAGACGACGACAGTTTGGCCGTTGAATTCGTCTATGTTCTTAGTCTGGTCCTGGACATCTCCCACGTGACCGTAAAACTTGCCCTTTATCCATTTTCTCAGGACGACCAGAAGCAAAACTGATGTGGTCCCAAATACCAGCAGCTGGGACTGAAGAGAGGCGGTCAGGCCGAAGTAGGATGTGAGCGCCGCAGCCCATGCGCCGATCCCAAAGAAAACGAGGATGACACCCGGCACCACAAACTCCAAAAATATCAGTGCCAGGCCCAGTAGAAACCACAGTAGTGCCGGATTCAATATGGTCTTCTTATCGGGCATCAGCCCGGCTACTTTATCGGTCCAGGCCAGCGGGCGGTTTTCTATCGCGACCCCCTCAAGCTGAAACTTACGATAGAGTTCCCCCAGATCCCTGACCTCATGTTCAGCCACTTTTAGACGTACGGCTTCTTTGGTGGTTAAAGTTAGAAGCTTGCCCTTTTCCACGATCCCCGCAATCTGAAGATCGGGATCGACCATCGAAGCTGCAATATCCCCGGGATGGTCGGCGGCCTCGGCCGTTGATTGCATCTCCTTTTTGAAATAAGATATGACCTTTTCACTGGCCGGCTTTTCTTCCCAATAGCTGAGTTTTACCGGTGTGGCCGCCCCGATGGTGCTTCCCGGGGCCATTACGATATGTTTTGTGGCCAGCGCTATTAAAGCCCCGGCTGAGATGGCCTTTTTATTGACGAAGGCGATGGTGTTTATCTTTGTGTCAACTAATTTATCCTTGATTCGCACAGCGGCGTCCAGCCGGCCACCAAAGGTATCGATTTCCAGGATAAGGACTTTTGCATCGGCTTTCTCGGCTTCTTTCAAAACGCTCTCGAAATCATCGGCCAGGGTGTTATTGATGGTGCCTTTCAACAGCGTGTAATAAATTTTGCGACCGTCCTCGCTGGCCGCATGCACCCGGCAGGCACCAAGGAATAGCGTAAGCAGGGTCAAAATCACCAGGGCGGCAATTGTCTTTAAATGAAGTGTCTTCACACCCAATCCTCCAAATTTTAATCGTTCGCTGCAGAAGCCATATCCTGTGTTCGAGCAGCTGATCGGTCATTTTGCCGAACGGCGCTTTCAAAGATTATAAAAGGTTGTCTGTTGTTTTCTTGTCACTCAGGCTGGTTAACAAAAAATCCCGCTCCCAAATTTTAGGAGCGGGCTTTTTAATTTACTTGAACCATTCTTTATCCGTCGTGGGGTTAAAGGATGAATGTTTTTTTATGTACTGATGCAACTGATTTTAACAGAACCCTTCAAGAAGTCAATAAATGCTTAACGCCGGCTGCCTTGAGCAGCTCAAAGCTGTAAGCTCCCTCCTGCCTCGCTTGCAAGCTTCCGGCTTCGCTCTGCCGAGCTTCGCCGCGACAAGTCGACCCCACAAGTCGATCCCACCCCCCCTTGTTATAAAACTACGGCGAGATACGCAAGCAAGTTTCAGGGGTTGTGCTTTTTGCGCTTTATTTTCAAGAAAATGATGATCAAAAAGCAGGGTACCCAAATCCATATCAGCTCGCTTATCAAGACCACTAAACCACGTTGACTTAAAAAGCCTTTAATACTCAATGGAGAGACTTCGAGAGGAGTCCATGGAAAAAAGTACCTGCTATTGGTAAACGGTGAGAGCAGCGCAATTCCGAGACCGCCATTGGTCAAGGCATCCAATACCCCGTGGCTGGTGGTCAGAACAAAAAAATAAAAAAAATATTTCCACCATTGCTTCGAAAAAAGCCCTTCTTTTCGATAAAAGGTGCAAGCAATGAATAGACCCAGTATTGCTGCAAAAAACGGAGAATGAAAAAAACCCCGGTGACCAAAAAAATCATAGTACGGTATGTAC
>JASFIG010000321.1:0-5673 GCA_050122795.1 Desulfobacterales bacterium | reverse complement strand
GCCAGCAAAACCTTGTGCGAATTGACATCCACAACCCCCAGCACCAGCGGGCCAAGGGCCGCGATGTTTTTCGCATTTTTGATGGAGCTTACCTGCGCCAGCTCGGCTTCTTGGATTTCCTGCATTTCAAAAGAAACCCCGCCTAAAGAAAGCCCGCCGTAAGTAAGCGTTAAATTCTCGGTCCGGGGAACAATCAGTATATTGGCGCCATATTTTTCCAATTTGTGATTGATGTCGCTGGTCATCGCTTCAATATAGCTAATGATCCCGACGACTGTTGAAACACCAATGACCAATCCGGCCAGAACAAAAAATGCTTTGCCTTTGCGCCGGATCAGGTTTTTTATTGATATCTGTTTAAGCGTCATCGTTTTTCCTCTGAACCAGATTCTTTTAAATGTCTTATTCAAATATTTTTTGTCCTCAGGCCATACCGCACGTTCTCTTAGAGCAAATGGGACAATTATGTTGATATCCCTTTGCGCATTTGCGGCCTTGCGTGAGACGATTCTTTTTTGATTGGGTTAGACCTTTCCAGAAAAATTAAAATACTGCCGGCCTTCCAGGATATCTTTGACTTCGATGATGACCTCGCCATTGTCGACGCGACGATTCAAAGGCGCCGGGTTGCAGCCTCCTTTGACTTCATTGACGAGAACCGAAGCAAATTTACGGCCGCAGTTGCGGCAGACCATATAATCGCCTTCCTGAAAATACCCTCTGCCCGCCGGCCAGCAAACATCACAGGCATCGAAGGCCGCCCGTATAACGCCATCGGAACTTTTCAAAACGAAGTATTTAATTTTGAAATCGCCGGAGACATGTTCAAAGTGCCGGGCCTTGCCGTCATCGAAAAGACTGGCCGGCAAACTGACCAGTGAGGCGGTATTTTCCGGCGCAACGCCGGCCGCCACCGGTGAAGAATCCCCCCGATCGGTGGTGGCAAAGTAAACGCCGCCGGCGATGATAAGTGCGGAGCAGACGATGGCAACCATCAGCGGCATTCGCCCTTTTTTTTCGGAGCCCAGGACAACATCTTTTTTGGCCTGCCGCTTTTCCGCTGTTATACCTGCGTTGCGATTTTTGCCTGATGGTGCGTTCTTTTTGTTCTTTTTAGACATGATACGTTTCTCCTTGATCAATTTAATTTCAGGATTTTCCCGTACATCCCGCATGCCGTTGCGATTGGCGTTCAAAATTATTTGGGCGCAGGGATTATGGTTAATGAACGGTTGTGCGGTTTTTGGATTTGCCTGCGCCTGTGAAAAGCAATACGGCGAATTGCGTTTCAATTGTCCATCCGACAACGACCGATGAATGGGCCGTCAATCCTTTTCAGGCAGCAACAGGGTACAGACAAACAGGCAGAATTAAACCTGCACCTGGCGGGCTCAACACAGAAAAGAAAGGGTTTGTAGATAGATGGGAGGATCCTTGTAAAATTTTCCAACAATCGTACGCAGGCCAACCCGGGGGGTGGGGGTCAGATCTGCGTCAGCAAGGCCTTGCATCGCCCCCATGGCAATTAGATGAGTAAACACCGTTGGATGACTTGCAATTGAGCACTCGGGAATTTTGACCTCGGGAGCCGTGTTCATCTCACACGGGCTTTGCATGCCTCCTGAACAGCAATCCGGCAGGCGCAAATTTGACAAACCTGCAGCAGTATGCGGGTTGGCCTTGGCCATCTCGCGCATGCATCTTACGGCACAATCAGAATAGCCGGAAGCGCCGGATATGAGCACCGTAAGCGTCAATACGGTTGTTAAGGTTATGGCAACAGTTTTTTTCATTATCGATTTCAAAATTCCTACCGTTTTAGTATGATATAGAAGCTATTTTTGCCTGTCAAGTGGAATTTTGAGTTGTCGGTTGAACACCAGGAGCGCTGTTCGGCCGCCAACAAAAACCATACTGAATTTATCCATATTTGCTGCCCATCACGGCATGTCCGGGCTATCATTCTTTACAAAACCCAAGTTCATACGTATATTTGCTCAATTGCTTGACCGGATGGAAAAGTGTATCGAAATCGGCGATACACCAGCACTTTTCGTTGCGAAATGTAATCTAAACCTATGGAAAGGATTAAAAATGAGTTACGATTTCAATGCAGACGAGGTTTTTGAAATGGCCGAGCAAATGGAACGCAATGGTGCCAAGTTTTATCGCGATGCCGCCGAAAACGCCGCAGATTCGTCAAATAAGGAAATGCTCTTCGGTCTCTCCAAGATGGAAGAAACCCATGAGAAAATGTTTGAGTCCATGCGCGCCGAACTCTCGTCCGCTGAAAAAGCCTCAACAGTTTTCGATCCTGCCGGTGAGGCGGCTCAATATTTGCGAGCTCTGGTTGATAGCCGTGTGTTTTTCGAAAAGCAAATAGATGTCACATCCATGGTTGAGATTCTTAAATCGGCCATCGAAGCCGAAAAAGACTCGATTGTGTTTTATCTGGGAATGAAGGAGGCTGTGCCGCAGAAATCAGGAAAAAATCGTATCGAAGCGATCATCAAAGAAGAGATGGGCCATATTCAGCTGTTGACCAAACACCTCGTCGCCCAGGACCGTTAGACGGATTTTATCATCGTTTTCTTGGGTCCATTTGAAAGCACGATCCACCCGGCGCAGAGGCCATTGACAGTCTATGCATCATCTCTGGGGTATTCGGCCAGACTTTCAATACCATCGCGGTCCATAAAAATGATTTTGGGACCTTCGACACGAATCAAGTTTTGTCCCGATAGCTTGGCGAATATTCGTGAGAGCGTTTCGGGGATGGTGCCCAGAAGACTGGCCAGCTGGCCTTTGGATATGTTTAATGTCACGGCGTCATCGGTGCCCTGCTCTTCTGAAAGATAAATCAGGTAGGATGCCAGCCGCGCCGGTATTTCTTTGAGAGACAGATTTTCGATCTGGGCTGCAAATTGTCTTAATTTTTTGGACATGATCCCCAGCAAATTCATGGCCAGGGAAGAGTTCGATGATAACAGGTCAACAAACGCATTTCTTGCAAAAAGAAGAAGGTGTGTTTGGGCCAGTGTTTGAGCATTGGCCGGCATCCGCTGCCCGGTAAAAACCGTTACTTCGCCAAATGACTGCCCGGCCTCAAAAATATGCAGGATCTGCTCTTTGCCTTCAGATGACACCTTGTATATTTTGACGCGACCCTCAACAATTACGAAGAATCCCGTTGTTTTATCACCTTCTGAAAATATGGTCTGGCCTTTGTTGTAACGCTTTTCGACGGCGATGCGACGAATGGCGTCTAACTGTTCTGAAGGCAAACCGTCAAACAAAGGGACCGCCGAGATGAGGTTTAAAAAATTCTGCATGTCTTCTTTTGCATCCATTTTTGATCTATGTCAAGGATTGGGATTATTTTTGGGCACCTTGATTTAAGTCAATGTCATCGGCGCGCGAATATTTTATCGTTTACACAAAATGGCCTTTAGCGAAACCAACATTTCAAGGCCGAAACGAGCTTCAGTAAAGGGAAAAGACTATGAAATGCCCTGGACAGGATACCAAGTACTGGAAACCGGGCGCTATTTTCGAAACCAAATGCCCAAAATGCAATGCCACCGTTGAGTTTTTCAAAGACGACACGACCCGCAAGTGTGAAAAATGCGGCCATCGGTTCGTGAATCCAGAAATGGATTTTGGCTGTGCGGCTTACTGTCAATATGCCGAGCAATGTATCGGGGATTTGCCGCCGGAACTCATTGCCCAAAAAGAAGGTCTGCTCAAAGATCGCGTCGCCGTCGAAATGAAGCGGTACTTTAAAAGCGATTTTAAGCGCATTGCCCATGCCGGTCGCGTAGCCCGCTACGCCGAGCAGATCGGCAAAAAGGAAAAAGCCAGCCTGGCCGTCATATTGCCGGCAGCTTATTTACACGACATCGGCATTCATGAAGCGGAAAGAAAACACGGCAGCACGGCGGCAGAGTTTCAGGAAGCTGAAGGCCCGCCCATTGCCAGATCCATACTGGAAAAGCTGGGCGCCCGGGAAGAATTGATCGAAGAAGTTTGTGATATTATCGCGCACCACCATCACCCACAGCCGGATGACAGCCTGAATTTCAAAGTGGTCTACGATGCCGACCTGCTGGAAAATCTGGATGAAAAACAAAAAAAGGCACCCCGCTCTGAAGCGGAAATAGAGGCCCTGATTGAGCGCTCATTTCTTACCGACAGCGGACGGGAAGTGGCCAGAGAAAAGTTGCTGGGCGGGTAACTGAAGAAAGGCGCCTTGGAATAGCGTCAACGGTCGCACAGACCGTCATTTACAAATTGATGCCACCATCTAAAATCAAACTCATATTGTAAATAAAAATAAGAGGAGCCATATATGAAAACCGTACGAAAAATTATTGAAATCGATGAGGAACTCTGCGATGGATGCGGCAACTGTGTGCCGTCCTGTGCCGAAGGCGCGCTGCAAATTGTCGACGGCAAAGCCCGTGTCATCGCCGATATGTATTGTGACGGACTGGGCGCCTGTCTGGGAGAATGTCCCATGGGCGCGCTCAAAATCATCGAGCGCGAAGCCGATGAATTTGATGAAGAAGCCGTTGAAGAGCTGCTGGCCCAAAAAAAGCAGGAAGTACCTGCCGAACCGGCACCGGCTTTTTCAGGTGGATGCCCGTCCGCCAGGCTGCAATCATTCGGGACACCCGAGCCGGTAGCCGCCGTACCACCCCGGGCGGATTTACCCGCCACCGATGCGGCCGATCTGGAACAATCCGCCCTTTCGCACTGGCCGGTTCAAATCATGCTGGTCCCACCGACAGCTCCCTTTCTAAAGGGTGCTGACTTGCTGGTTCTGGCGGATTGCGTCCCGGTGGCATTTCCCACCGTGCACCGTGATTTCATTAAGGGCAAAGCCGTGTTGATGGGTTGCCCCAAGCTGGATAATGCTCAATATTACATCGAGAAATTTGCCCAGATCTTTAAAGAGTCCGGTGTCAAAAGCATTACAACTGTCGTCATGGAAGTGCCATGCTGTGGCGGTCTTCCCATGATTATCAAAAAAGGGATGGAAAGGTCCGGTGTCAATGTCCCCATGGAACAGGTGGTCATCAGCACACGCGGCCAGATTCTGGACCGCAGACAGGTCGTTGCCGCCTGACGCTTTCTGGATCGAAACGGTCATTACCTTCAAAGCGACCTCCATTCCTTTTCTTTTGAACCGCCCGCTGCCGTCTGCAAAGATGCGGCGGGCGGCTTTTTATTCTTTAATGGTTGCGCCTGTCTTCTGTCCTCTGATTGTCTTATGAGACACATATGTTTCAAAAATTATCCTGAGACCGTATTGCAATGTTATTTTGTTTATGATATCCAGACATTATCTTTGCAACGCACTGATATTCCGCACAATCATGCTCATCGCATGTATCGCAATGATATCAGATACCTGAGCGCTTAGCCGGTCCAGGATTGTCGTAAATTTTGGTTTAACCTCCTAAATTCGCTCATTTAGCCTAAATAGCCCGGAAAGGGGATCCGGGTTTTTCTCCTGGCACAGAATTTGAACCTTTTGGCGGTGCACTTAGATACGATTTACTATTTTCCTTTCCATGGAAAATGGTGCTTGCGAATCCAGTCCAGGAGATATTTCAGTGAAACCTTGCAATGTGCATATCATGAAGACCTTGAGCCTTGTAGAGGAAATGA
>JASFIG010000320.1:0-5674 GCA_050122795.1 Desulfobacterales bacterium | reverse complement strand
GATGTGATGCTCATCGATTGCCTGACGTTGTGGGTCAGCAATCTTTTAATGAAAACCGCTGATAACACAAAATGGCAAGAGATCGTTTCCCAGCTTATCGACGCACTTGAAACAGCATCGTGCCCGCTGGTGGTGGTTTCCAATGAGGTCGGAGCCGGTATTGTGCCGGAAAACAAACTGGCCCGCCAGTACAGAGATATCATCGGGCGCGTCAACCAGGCCGTGGCCAGAAGCGCCGGCAAAGTGGTCTGGATGGTGGCCGGCATTCCGGTGGTTGTCAAAGGCTAACAGCCGGGCATGGATTTAGACCTATTCCCTTGTAATTTGTCTAATCCCTCCGGCTACTGGCTTCTGGTCACTTGTGTGAAGCGCTACAATTGGAAAACAACCGAGGACAAGGACGAGTAGGAGGACGAGGACGATAGGGGCATAGAATTTTCGTCCTCGTCGTCGTCCTCGTGCTCGTCCTCGAGAACCCAAACCACTTAATCCTGAACCTCTAAAATTATGCGCAACCTGATCGCCGCCCTACAATTCATCACCATCCTGCCGCTGGGGAAGACCCGGGACTTTGACGCGCCCAAAATGGTGCCCTATTTCCCGCTGGTCGGCATTCTACTGGGCCTGATAGTGGCCCTTTTTGATGCCGCCGTTGCAAAGTTCTGGGCACCACCGATTGCAGCCCTGCTGGATGTCATCCTGCTGGCTGTTTTGAGCGCTGCGTTTCATCTTGACGGGCTGGCAGACACGGCCGATGGTCTGCTAAGCTCGCGCCCCCGCGATGAGGCGCTTGCGATCATGAAAGACAGCCGCATCGGAACCATGGGCCTGGTGGCGATATTATTCGGGCTGTCCCTGAAATGGGGCGGCATCGCCGGCCTGGACAGCCAGCGCGCGATTGTCCTGATTGCCGTACCGGCCTATGCCCGATCGGCCATTTTGCTGGGTATGCGGTATTTGCCATACGCACGCGCGGACGGTACCGGCAAAGCCTTTTTTGAGCAAAAATTGACCTTACAGCACTTCTGGGGTCTGGCCCTGCCCGTGGGCCTCTCTTTCGGTTTGGGTTCGAAAGCGATCTGGCTCAACTGTTGCTTTGTGGTATTTGTTTGTCTGATATTGTGGTTTTATAAAAGGCGGCTGGGAAGCATTACCGGTGATATGCTGGGCGCCATGGTGGAAATCATTGAAGCCGGCCTGTTTTTAATGATGTCGCTCGCAACCGCTTTGTGATTCAGAAAAAACTTTTGCAGTTAAGTGGAAACGCCAGTTGAATTTGTCTTTACTTATCTCACCACGAAGTACACGAAGATCTCGAAGAGAATAGACGACACTTTATAATTGCCGCTTTGTGTCCTTCGTGCGCTTCGTGGTTATATATAGTTTCCTTCGTAGCCGGGAAAGAATTTTACATCACTTGACGCATAGAATAAAACCAGATGTATCCTTCATTGAGCAAATCGTATAAGGGTGCTTTTCCGTTCAGCATCGGCACGACCTCGTTCATCTACCCGGATGATTACGTGCCCAACATCAAGATGCTGGGGCCCTATCTGGAAAACATCGAGCTGTTGCTGTTTGAAAGCCAGCATACCGATGCCCTGCCCTCCAAACAGGTCATCACCGAGCTCGCCGGCCTGGCAGCGGACTTCAATCTTACCTATAATGTTCATCTGCCCACCGATATATCCATCAGCAGCCGGGAGCCAGGGCAACAGAAGAAGGCCGTCGATACGATTTTTAACGTGGTAGAAAGGGTCACGCCTCTGGCACCCACGACGCTGACCTTGCACGTGCCGTATGATGAAACTTCATTTGAACCAGAAACAGTTGAAAGCTGGCAGGAACGGGTGGTCAAAAATCTGGGAACCCTACTGGCCGGCGGCATTTCCGGACGTCATTTTTCCGTTGAAAATCTGGACTATCCGTTCGACCTGCTGGCGCCGATTATTGCTGAGCTGGATCTCTCTGTCTGTCTGGATTGCGGGCATCTGATCTTACACGAAGATGATCTGCAAACATTTTTCGATACCTACTCGGCCAATACCACCGTCATCCATCTGTATGGTGTTGAGCAAAATCACTATCATGGCCCGCTCGATCGGCTTTCCGAAAAATTTATCGCCCCGACCCTGAATGTACTGGCAGAATTTCAGGGGGAGGTTTCGCTGGAGGTTTTTTCATTTGCGCATTTGGAGGCATCCTTGACGTTTTTGGAAACACACTGGCATCATCAAAAGAAATGCCGGAAGAATTGATGATGGGTTCTATTGTTTTAAAATTTCTTCAGAAACAAGGCCCTCAAGATGCGGAAAGTCATCGGTCATGTGCGGCACTTCCATGGCTTCGACAAAGTCCGTCTGGAAAGAATCCGCTAACGTCAATTCGATGTATTCGACATGCTGCGAGCACCAGTCAGCTTCGGCACGCTTGGCTGTATTGAGCAGCGCCGCGCGGCACCCATCGCCGGCGGCGTTGCCGATACTGTGAATCTTTTCAATGGCGCAATCGGGGAAAAGCCCCATCATCAACGCCTTGACCGCATCCACATGCGTGCCGAAGGCTCCGGCGATCTTGACCGTATCCACCTTCTTCAGCCCCAGGCGTTTCATTAAAATTTTACAACCCGCATAAAGTGCCCCTTTGGCCAGTTGAATCTGGCGGATATCTCTTTGGGTGACCACGATATCCTTACCGATACTGGATTCCTCCGCCCAGGCCAGGACAAATTCCGCTATTTCAGTATCCGGATTGATTCGAAACCGCGGCTGATCGTTGAGGGCCTCTTTATTAAAAGCCCCGCTTTTGGTGACAGTACCGGTGCGGAAAAGCTCGGCCAGCAAATCCAAAATGCCGGAGCCGCAGATCCCCTTGACCTGCATTTCCGCGGGTTGGGAATAGCTGCGCCAGCTGTCACGGCCGATGACCTTGTAATCAACTTCCCGGGTCGTCGGGTCGATGGCAATGCGCTCGATGGCGCCCGGTGCCGCCCGCATGCCAAACGCAATCTGAGCACCTTCAAAGGCCGGGCCGGTGGCACACGAACAGCACAACACTTTGTCCCGGTTGCCTAAAACCAGCTCGCCGTTGGTGCCGATATCGATGATTAATTGATTTTCCGGGCTTTCAAAAGGGGTCTCGGCAACCAGCACGCCGACATTATCGGCGCCGACAAAACCGGCTTCAATCGGAAGCACATAGATGTAAGCGCCTGGATTCACCCGGATCCCCAGATCCCGGGCCTTGATGTCAAGGCTGTGGTGGACCACCGGCGGAAAGGGGGCCACACCCAGAAATTGCGGATCGAGCTGAAGCAGGATGTGGTGCATGGCCGTATTGCCGCACAGGGCAATATCTTCAATGTCTTCCCCGGACAAATTCAGGTAAATGCGCTCCGCTTCGGGGTGCGCGCCACCCTTTTTCTTTTGTTTTTTGGTGCGGGGCGGATGGGTGTTGGCAACGGCCTCATCGATGAGCGCATTGATACACTCGGTGATATCGGCGCTCATGCGCTCAAGGCCATCGGGGGTCGTCAAAGAATAGGTGATGCGGGCCATGACGTCTTCGCCGTAGCGGCACTGAGGATTCATCATCGAAACCGTATCCACAACTTCCATGGTGGCAAGATCGCAAAGATAGGCGGCCACAGTGGTTGTGCCGATATCAATAGCCAGGCCGTAGGCATGGGTGACGTTGCCCGGACGGAAGCGCACGATTTCTTTATCGTGCCAGACGCTGACCGTGACGCTCCAGTCGCCGTCGCGCAGAGCAGCGGGCAGCTGGCGCAATGCAAAAATGTCGGCTGTCAACTTGCTGAGGCCGTATTCTTTTTCCAGCTGTCGGCAGACCCGTTCGAAATCCCCCTTGGGATCCTCAAAGCTGGGCGGTGGCAGCTTAACCTGGTAGAGCTTTAGCGCCGGGTTATGGTCGATATGAATATCCCGGGCGGCCTTGCTGACCACCTGTTTGCCGGCCCGCGATTCCTCGGGCACAAAAACCAGAAGATCACCCAGCACAACGGCGGCACAGGCAAGTCTGAATCCTCTTTCCCTGAGCGCGGGTGTAATGAATTCCTGCTCTTCGGTCTGCCAGGGGCTGACATGTGAGGGACCGGATTGGATGTTGTATTTTTTAAAATCCCCCTCTTCGATGCGGACCATGCACTTTCCGCAACTTTTTTGCTGCCCGCACAACGTCTCGATGTCGACGCCCAGCCGTCTGGAAGCTTCGATGACCGTGATGCCTGTCGGCACTTCACCCCGCCGGCCGGAAGGTTGAAAGATCACCATTGCTTTGTCTTTTTCCATATGATCCACTCCTCATTTCAATTCAAGGCACCGCCCATACCATAGCAGCCATACGTTGTGAATACAATCTGTGAGATAAAAATCGGGGCCGCGTGCGGTTCATCCGCGAATCCCCTCGGCGACCCTGAAGCCGGTTGAAAACCCCGCTTTGCAAAAATAGGATAAGGGTGGTAAAACTACGCAAAACAATCAGGTATCCATTTTTTTTTAATCGTCTGAAAGGCTTTATCCGCATGCCGGATATTGCCAACCAAACGACATGCGGAAGAAAAATCAGCGTGTGCGTTCAAAAAAGAAGCGGGACAATCAGCCGTGCAGACCTTTTGGATTATCGGGGGCGGTAAATTCGGCCTCAGAGCGGCCGAAACGCTCAAAAAAACCGATTCCGCTCATATAAAGATTGTGGAAAAGCGCAAGGCCGTATGCAAGCGTCTGGTGCGGCTTGGGTATGCGGTTGACTGCGGGGACGGCGTCCAATATCTTGAGCGCGACCTGACGGGCGCCCATTTCCCGGACTGGATTATCCCGGCGACACCGTTGCACCTGGCATATGAGTGGCTCAGGATAAAATTGTTAAAAACTCGAAGCGTGCGGGCCATTGCCGTTCCCGGCGAACTGCTTCGCGTCCTGCCCAATCCGATCAGCACGAAAGTCGGGCAACTGGTGATCAGCATTGCGGATTTTAAATGCCCCCCGGATTGCCCGGAGCCTGCTGACATCTGCACCTGCACCGGCAAACCGCGGCCCATGAATCTACATGAATTCTTAAAATCAATTCAGCCGAAAGGCTTTTCGTCCGTCGTCATCCGCAGCCATCAACTGGCGCCCGGGGTGGGCGGCTATACACCGGCGGCTTTGTTCGACGCGCTCGATCAGCTCAGGAACACGCAATCCCCCGTGCTGTTATCCACGGCCTGCAGCTGTCATGGCGTCATGAATGCATTTCATCTGCTGGCAAGATGATTTTAGCCCTCTCCGGTTTCTCAATCCTCGTGCTCGTTCTCGTCCTCGTCCTCGGGGCCACCGGACGGCAGCCCTGTGGGCTGCCCTATTTCTGCCCTCTGACCTCTGCTTGCCCGGCGTAGCTTGAAAAAGCGAAGACGGGTCCTCTAACCTCTAACCTCTGACCTCTCTCCTCCGTCTTCTGTCCTCTGTCTTCTGACCTCTGTCCTCTGTCTTCTGACCTCTGACCTCTGCTTGCCCGGCGTAGCTTGAAAAAGCGAAGACGGGTCCTCTGACCTCTGACATCAATACATCGAATCAATCAGGTCCGAAAAAGCTTCGTTGACGAACTTGCGTTTGACTTTCATGGTGGGCGTAACTTCACCGTCTTCCTCGTACAGCTTTTTGGGCAGGATGCAGAACTT
>JASFIG010000319.1:0-5688 GCA_050122795.1 Desulfobacterales bacterium | reverse complement strand
CCTGAAGTGTCTTGCTTATGAGAGCCTCCGACCCGTGCAAAATACAGGTCGGAAAACCCACTTCAAAGAGGAGCAAACAGATGCCACTGTTTGGCAAAAAGAAAAAGGATGGCAAACCACAGCGCGTCCAGGCAGCTGTATCACAAAATGAAACCTCCTATTTTGGCAAAAACCTGAAGATCAAGGGACGCATATCCGGTAATGGCAATGTCATTATCCTGGGCGGCCTTGATGGAGAATTTGATCTGCGCGGCCGGGTCAAAATTGCCCAGCCGGCTAAGATCAAAGGTAAGGTTAAAGCGGACATCATTTCCGTCAATGGAAATGTGCACGGAAAGCTGGCTGCTCAGCAACGGTTGCATCTGGATCAAACCGCTCGGATTGAGGGGCAGATCTGCACACCCAAATTATCCATTACCGAAGGGGCTACTTTTAATGGTGAAATTACCATGAGTGGCGACGTAACAAAAGCTTCCAAACCCGCTACCGCTGATGCGTCTGCGGTTCCACAAACACCGGACGCATCAAAATCCGATTCACGATAGTTCGTAAAGACGACCGGTTGTAAGCGCCACATCCTAAATCGAATTGGATTTGATGACATGATAAGGAGCACGTTCAATGCAAAAAGCCAAAACCGCCGACTCCACGTCCCTGGTGAGTAAGAATGTCAAAATTGAAGGTGAGATTGGAGGGCCTGAAAATCTGCATATAGAAGGTTATATTAAGGGCGCCATTGCGGTATCGGGTGATGTTTTCGTCGGCAATACCGGTATCGTTGAAGCCGATTTAGAAGCCAAGAATATCATCATCCAGGGCGAGGTCACCGGCAATGTCACAGCTCACCAGCAGCTGGAGATTCATCCATCCGGCAAACTTATCGGTGACTGTACCGCCACTTCGATTGACATCAAAGAAGGCGCCGTGTTTGAAGGTCGCTCTATGATGATGAAGTCAGCACGTGCTGCCACCGGTCGGCCACCATCTCCAGCGAATGCAGCGCCCCGACAATCTCAAAAAAAACGCCAGCCGGAGTGATGCTTCCCTAACGCACTTTGTTGGTAGGGTCTCCTTCAGCAACCATCACATTTAAAATCTGGCGCTCGGACTCATCCGGCAGGATGCCTTCCAATTCGGCTTCAAGAACCAAATCACCATCCGGATTAAAATACAATGCTGCTGCTCTGGCCCGCCGACGCTCGTCGATATGGGTGATGGTAAATTTGCAGGTGATGGTTTCGTTAAAATAAACAGGTTGCTTAAATCTATAATTCATCATCGATGCCAGCCAGCCGATCTGCCCACCGATCTCCGTCAGCATGCTGCCCACCAGCAGGCCATGGCATATCCGGCCGTGAAAATTCTTGGCATCGGCAAAACGTGAATCGAAATGAACCGCATTATAGTCACGAGTGATATCGGCAAATTGTTGCATATCGGTTTCGGTAAATTGACGCGAAATGATAAACGTATCACCCACCTGCAGACCTTGAATTGTTTTGTTGCGAATTTTTGACATGACCGCTCCTGGCGTGCACAATAGAGAGTCGCAATGTTTAGTGCTGACGGATTTGAAAATCGCTTTTACTTCCGGGGTAAATTTCGCTATAGAACGCTATCTTTTGACTAATCGTTCTGGCTTTTACCACATTTTTGAATATTGTCCAATACGGCGCGCTGGCCAGAAGCGCTGCACAATTGAACCTTGAGCGGATCCGATGAACCGACGCCTAATCTTTGCCATCGTATTCTTTTTGTCGAGTGCCACCGGGCTGCCCGCAATGGAACCATTTGTACTGCAATCGCAGGAACTGACGGTCGTTTATGATGCTGGTCTCGAACAGAGCGCCCGTTATGCCCAGCGGATGTATGCTGACAGCAAACAGGCGCTGCAAACGCTGTTTCAATGGCCGGTGTCATTTCATCCCACCCTTGTGTTAATCAATGACCAGCGCCAGTTTCGGCAAATGGCCGGCCACCCGCTGGTGGTGGCATATGCGCTGCCATCGGAAAACGTCATGGTCATCGATCATACCCGCATGACGACCAAACCGTTCAATCTGAAGGCGACGATTAAACACGAGCTCTGCCATCTCATCCTTCATGACCACATCAAGGGCGAACGGTTGCCTCGCTGGTTGGACGAGGGTGTGTGCCAGTGGGCCAGTGACGGCCTGGCCGATATTCTTCTGGATACGCGACGGGAATTGTTGCCGGCCGCAATTCTATCGGGTCGATATCTTGATCTGGCCAATTTGAAGCATCGGTTTCCGGGAGATAAAAATGGACTCATTCTGGCTTACGAACAGAGCAAAAGCATCGTGGAATATATCAGCCGGACCTACGGCCAGAAGGGTGTTCTGGATCTGCTGGAACTGTTGCGCCAGGGAGATGAATTCGAGCTGGCCGTCGAGAAACGTCTGGCGATGTCGTTTGATCAATTGGAGGTTCAGTGGCGCGAGCATCTCAAAAAAAATATCAACTGGTTTACCTACCTGTCCATCCACCTGTATGAGATTTTGTTTGTTTCAGCCGCCCTGTTGACAATACTGGCGTATATTCGACGGGTCTTGCGCAAAAAAGCCTATGTCGATCAGGCCGAGAATTCCGATGAGCTTTAGTTCTGCCCCAACGGCTTTTTTAACATCGCTTAAATCCCAAATGCCAATTCTCAAATTTCAAATAAATCTCAAAATCCAATCAATCAAATTCAAAATTTTGACCTTAATAACGCAGCATATGGGAGAGTCCGGCTCGCCCTCCGGGTGAGAATAGATGAGAACTAAAAATGATATCATCCTTTAATATGAAAAAGCTTCTCATCTATTCTCATCTAAAATTCAGGAAGGTTCGGAGAAGTGCTGTACCTGATAGGTAGAAATTTCAAGGCGGGTTTGTTGCCAGGCAGTGGCTGCAAGGCCGGCCTTAGTGCACAGATGGCTCAGAAAATCATGTGCTTTCGGAAGCTGCTCCCATACCTGTGGTAAGAAAGTGGCACTGGCATGGCCTTTGCGCACGATCACGCCATCGACACCGGAACGTAGCTTTGCCACCAGATCGTCGCTGTTGCGGTAAGTGAGCTGCTGAGGCTCGGAAAGGATACTCACTTCAATTTGAACCTTATCAAAGTCAGCAGCGCTTAGCGGTGGAAAACGCGGGTCATGAAAAGCGGCATTAATCGCATTGCGCCGCACTCCGGTTCGAATGGGCTCGTCAGATGTAAGGCTGCCGATACATCCGCGAAGCTGCTTGTTTAGGGTCAGTGTAACAAAAGTGCCACATTTGACCTGATAGCAGGCGTCGGCAAGGGCGGCATCCAATGCAAGCCGGTCTGTTTGCGGCATCTTTTTTTCGAAATGTTCGGCTAGCGTTCGTCTGGCCAATTTGACCAGCCACTGCCCCTGCTCGTAACTTAAATCTTGAATGTCTGGCTGCTTTTTCATTTAGGATGTGCACATCGGAAAATAAGATCGCTTTGCTGTTCCGGGGCTTTACAAAGCTGTATGGCGATCCGGGTAAAAAAGAATACAACGTGCGCGAATCAACTGTCAAACAAAAATGGTGTCGTCTGATTCGGTGAGAAGTTTGCCATCCCGCCTATTTCAACCTTATATCCCGCGATACATTTCCAAAACACAGGCACTAGACGGTGGCTTCGAGAGTGGCCTCATCGACATCCGCATCGGATACTTCTTCCGCCGGGCCGGGCTTTACCCACCATTCTTCGCGGAACATGGATTTGTAAAGATTGTTGAACATAAAGGCCAGTAGCGTATAAGCGGTTAACCTTGACGTGGGTCGTTCGAGCCTTTTTAACAGTTGCTTCTGCTGCTCAGCATGCAGTTTGAGGGTCCGCAAGTATTTTAATAATACAATGGCCCGGGAATGATCCTCGGATCGATTGCGCACGGATTTTAGCTTGTTTTCAAATTCCAGCCGCAGTTGATCGATTTTTGCAGGAGTGGATTCGAGCAATCGTTGCTGGCTTTGGGGACTTTCAATCACTGTTTGGTTATTGACGCAGCGCTTTATTTTCGTCGCTGTGGCCTCAATGTCTTGGCGAAGCACATCTCGAAACATGTGTTTGGCCGTATCCGGAACATCGAAAAAAATGGATTTTAAAAGACCGCCCTTTTGATTCATTTTGGTTTGAAATTCCAGCAGGGCACTGCGCCAAAACGCCCGGCTGACATCGGCGACGATTTCGCTTTCCAACTTGCCTTCCATTTGACCGTATTTTATTTTATTGCGAATATCGGCAAACAAACGCGCGGTATTTTGAAACATCAACACACCTGTTACGGTCTTAAATATCATGACCAGCGTCGCGTACCAGTCCTGCAGGTGTAAAATTTTGTTTAAATCGTGAAACGATTCATGCAGAACCGCATTGCTAAAAAAATGAGATGGCGTTGCATAAAATGGCGTGCCGCCCAGCAACGGCTGTCTGATTTTTTGAGCTTTCTTGGGTTCAAAATCTACAGCCGTCTCGACGTCGATGATGCCCAGTTCGTATTCATCAGCATTCATCAGAAATAAAGGGTACTTGGAAGGATTACCAGCGACCAATAGATTGTCCGGTTTTAAATCGCGCATGGCAATTTTTTTGGTGCGCAGCCATGCGAGGAGATCCAACAAGTTGGTTATGATACCGGCCATTTGGGGCTTGTTTTGTTCAAACCGGATTCTGTGCACGTACTGGGTAATGGTATTGCGATAAGCTGTGACCGCTTCCATATGCTTTGAAAAAATGAGCTCTATCAGAAGATTTAATTCATGCACCAGATTGTCCGATAGTCCGCTTTCTTTGCTGGAAACAGATTTGCCCGCCAGATGCACCAGAAACCAGCTTTGAATACGAAACATCGAGACATTCGATGCTGCACCGGAATCGGCCAGAAATTGACGAATGGCCTCCTGGCAATAGTCAGACACCTGTCTGATCTCAATCCCGATGGACTCTTTGGGCTTACCGTAGCGGCCACAGAACTTCTGGTTGTCAAAAATGGTTTCTGAGTTTTCGCTAACCTCCTCTGCGATCGCATCTTTTACATCATGCAAATTATCGACGATATGACCCAGAAAGTAGTATTTTGAAAAATCCATAAAGAATACAAAGGTATTTTTGATTTTTAGATATTTCTGGTATTTGGTTTTGGTGCGCAGCCAGGTCACATATTTCTCTTCAAGTTTTTCGGGAGACAAATGACTGCTGTCGGGCAGTTTATGAATCAAATTCAGCAGGACCGAAACGCGTGGAATGATGCACTCCTTGGGAGCCAGTTTATCGACGATCTCGCCTTCCTTTTTAATGCTTCTGATATAGTATTCAAACTCATGGATCGGTTTTGCCGGTATTTTGACGACCAAATGCACGTCATAAATTACATAAAAACATTTGCTTTTGCTGCCGGCGTCCTCGCCCAACGGTCCGATGCTCATTCGGCGCCGCATCCAGTCGCCCCGGTGTTTGATTTGAAGTTCATGGACCGCGTTGAGGCCTGCAGAATTATCTGAAAGGGACCTGGTTTTCATCGGCGCGTTCACGTTGGCCCCGATCTGCAGTCTGAACACATTTAAGAAATATTTCAGGATATCAGACCTAGTGATATCTTCACCGGCTTCATCATTGGGTAGGGTTTCCGGCACATGAACCGGCTTAGCCATTTTAGCACGCGGCTCAACCGG
>JASFIG010000318.1:0-5731 GCA_050122795.1 Desulfobacterales bacterium | reverse complement strand
CGCAGTCAATTTGAGTCGGCGCTGGCATCCCCACAAAGTTCGGCTGCGGTGCACCAGGCACTTTTTGGAACCGACTCCGAAGGGCTGTTCAACCGGCTGCATTCGGCCCTGACGGCAGCCGGCGGCAACAGCCAGCTGGATCTGACCGGCCTGTTTCTGAATGTAACGGCTTAAATTCAGGTTCAGAGGTTCAAGGGTTCCCGCCTTCGCTTGATAAGCTTCGGCGCGGCAGGCAGGGTTCAAAGGTTGCTGGCTGCTTTAAACGAAACAGTCGGCAGGAAACCTCTGAACGCTGAACGCTTGAACCTTGGAACCGTTTCTGTAACACCTACTTTCCCCACAGGGTGATCACCACCGCACCGGCCACCATCAACAGGGTGCCAATGGTCCGTACGGCCAGGTTTTTCTCTTTGAATATAACGCCGCCATAAATAAGCCCGATAATGACACTGAGGCGCTTGACCGATATCATATAGGCCGCTTTGGCCAGGGAAATCGCAAAGGCATGCAAGAGGATATGGGCAAAAAATAAAAAACCGGCGACGATTCCGTTTTGCCGGCGGGCGGCAAAGGTGTGCCATTTGATTTTACCGCCCACCCGAAAAAGGACCAGCAGCAAAATATTTAAGGCCGTAAAAAATGTGATCGCAAAAAACAGGGGCGATGAATGCACGATACCCTGTTTACCGAATACGGCCCCCAGGCTATAGACAAAAGCCACAATCAGCATCAACCAGGAGCCTTTTTCCCGGAAAACCGCTTTCAGGGGCGCTAAAACAGGCTGCCTGCCGGGAGCCAGATTTAAAATATAGCCCCCCGCACAGATAATGCATATGCCAAAAATTCCCGGCGCATTGGGCATCTCATCCAACACCAGAGTGCCGGTCAAAATCATAAATACCGGTGTAAACGACAGATACGGCAGTGTTAAACTCAGGGGCGAAACCTGAATAGCGCGCAAATGCAGAAAAAATCCAATTCCGTTAATGGGCAGGCTGATTAAAAAGGCGCCGAAAAAGATGCTGTCCAGAGGCGGAACCGGCACAAACGGTAAGGTCAGAACCAGCAGGGGCAGACTGTAAATCAGTGGATAGGCCAGCATCTCGTAAGTGCTCAGGCCGGAAAAAAACTTTTTTACCCAGGCATCATGGGAGGCTACCGCCAATGCCGTCAAAAATGATAATATAAACCACAGCATACCTTTGGCCTTGGTTTAAGGAAAACAATCAGCATCTTTAGCGTTCTCTCTTGCCGATAAAAGACCATGGTGATATAAATAAAATGTCGTTCGCGTTGTAGCAGACCGAACGAGAATTCCTGAAACCATTTCAATATTGGGTCATTTGAAATTTGAATTTGCCCTTCGACTTGGCTCAGGGTGGTGAGTCCTTCGACTCTGCTCAGGACCGTGAGCCTGTCGAACGGCCTGTCGAACCATTTCGAGTTTCGATATTCGAATTTCGAATTTAGCTCGAAATCTCGTGAGCGTCAACGAACCACTACGCACCCTTCATGAAGTAATTCAAACATCTTAAAGGCGCTAAAATGGAACGCACCAAAATATTTAAACTCTTAGAATCTGATGACCCAATGGAGCAGGTGTTGATCAAAGGCTGGGTGCGCACCCGGCGTGATTCCAAGGGGTTTTCCTTCATCGAGGTCAATGACGGCTCCAGCCTGAAAAACATTCAGGTCGTGGCGGAAGAAAAATTGCCCAATTACCCGGAGATCAAAAAACTGATCACCGGCTCGGCCATTGCGGTCAGCGGAAGTCTGGTGGCATCCCAGGGCGGCGGCCAGCGCTGGGAAATCCAGGCCGATGACCTGGAAATCATTCATCCGGCACCCGAAGACTATCCGCTGCAAAAAAAGCGGCATACCGATGAATTTTTAAGAACCATCTCGCATTTAAGACCGCGCACCAACAAGTATGGCGCCGCCTTTCGCATCCGCTCTGAAATGGCCCACGGTATTCATCAATTTTTCCGGGAGCGTGGCTTTCGCTATCTGCACTCGCCGATTCTGACCGGCTCGGATTGCGAGGGAGCCGGGGAGCTGTTTCAGGTCACCACTTTGGACCTGAGCAATCCGCCCCAGAAGGAAGGCAGGACCGATTTCGAGCAGGATTTTTTCGGCCAAGAGGCGAACCTGACGGTTTCAGGGCAATTGTCGGCCGAGATGTTTGCCCTCGCCCTGGGGGATGTTTACACATTCGGGCCCACTTTCCGGGCCGAAAACTCCAATACCCGCCGCCATGCCGCTGAATTCTGGATGGTGGAGCCGGAGATGGCCTTCTGTGACCTGGACGGCAACATGGATCTGGGTGAAGAACTGGTTCGCGAGCTGACCACCTACGCCATCGATACCTGTGCGGAAGATCTGGCGCTTTTTGCCCGCTGGGTGGATAAAAGCCTGATGGCCACTCTGGAGAACATTGCCCAATCCGATTACGCTCGTTTGCCGTATCGCGAAGCGGTAGACATCTTAAAGCGATCCGGAAAAAAATTTGAGTATCCGGTGGGCTTCGGCCACGACCTGCAAACCGAGCATGAGCGCTTTTTGACCGAAGTGCATTTCAAAAAGCCCGTCATTGTGTATGACTACCCCAAATCCATCAAGCCATTTTACATGCGGGTCAATGACGACGGGGAGACGGTGGGTGCCATGGATGTCCTGGTGCCGCGTATCGGCGAAATCATCGGCGGCAGCCAGCGTGAGGAACGCCTGGAGGTGCTGGAAGCCCGCATGGATGAAATGAAGATGGACAAAGCCCCCCTGTGGTGGTATCTGGACGCCCGCCGCTACGGCAGTGTGCCCCACAGCGGCTTCGGCCTGGGCTTTGAGCGCTTTTTGATGATGATCACCGGCATCCGCAACATTCGGGACGTGATTCCTTTCCCGCGGACCCCACAGAACATCGAATTTTAAGCAGACGCCATCATTCCCTGATTGAAGCGGATCTACACCGGCACCTAACGCCCCATATTCTATTAATCCCCGAAGGACGGTGTTCTACAGCGACATTCTGTTCACATAAAGATACCCTGTTTGTGTAGTAAAGTATAATCCCCGGACCGCTTGATGTAAGCCGCCTGTTCTGTTTATTTCTAACCGGCTGAATTTATTTGCCCTTTGATGAATGCCACTTTATGGTACGTCTTTTGCTCTGACTAGCTGACCAAACTGCTCAGTGTCCGGTCTTAAAAAGAGAGGGCCCCACCTTAAGCCGCATTACCAGCACATTTTTTAAGCCATACAGCAAACAGCTCTACAAGCAGACATTATCGGATCTCCCGAACCGATAAAGGCCTTCAACTGACACACGGGAGTCAAACGAATTTTTGAATCCGGCTGCAAAGCAGGATTCGGCCAGCCGCTCGAAGTGATTTTTAATCGGAGGTGGCTATGATACTCGAGCGTATCCCGATCAATGAAAATTCGTATCGCAATCTAATCAAAAAAAAATACGAGTTCGATGAAAAACAGGAACCGATTCAATATCAGCTGGCCCTGCTGTATGAGACCCCGTTGAGCAAAAATTATTTTGAACTCTGGATGGCTTTTATCAGCTGGCCAATACGATCCTCTTCTCGCCGGCTGTTGAGCTGGATACCGTTGCGTATGCGGATGCGCAGCGGGTATTTGAGCGCGTGTTGACGGGTATCCGCCAGGGCAATTCCATTCGCCAGATCGTATACGATCACATGATTTCCCAGGAAAACTGGCGTCGTTTTCGTTCGCCGGAAGACAACACTCGCGAAATGATGGAAATATTTTTAAAACGCTTTAACGACGCCGAGGTGCCGCTGGCAGCCATGGCCTGCAAGAACTGGTCGCTGGAAGAAGATGATGATGAATACCGGCTGATCATCGGCCCTGAGAGCAACACCGAGCCGGTCCAAATTTTAGAGACCACTGTGATTGAAGGCACTGAATTTTATCAGGCTGTTGCCGATCATGCCGATTTGATCCCAACGGTGGTATCAACGCTGGTCGACATCTTCTTTTACGGGTATCTGCCGGAGGACAAGACCCGGATTGTAGACGACATTGTTGAAGACGATCCGGTTACCTTTAACGATGTATTCCAGAACATCCTCTTTTCAAAAGAATTTTTGCTGAATGTTGAGCGGCCCAAGTCATTCGAGGAAATTTTCTTCATCCTGGGCGACCGCCTGGACTGGTATGCCAACAAGAGCTTTTTCAAAAACCTCAACCGGATAACCAGCAGCTCGAATTTCCCCAGTCTCAACAACATGAAACAGGCCGCCATGACCTATAAATTGGGCCGGCCGGCACGCATACCCCTGGACACCCTGAGTTTTGCCTTTTATCACAAGGCCGTCCGCGAAAAGCTGTTGATCGACCGCAAAGCCAATCCCGATAACAACAACGACGGCGGCTGTCAGGAATCACTGATCGATATAAATCTGATGCAAGACGACTTCGTTGATTACTTATTCCTAACCGTTTTGGCGCGCAACGCCAGTGAGCGAGAATTGACCGAGCTCAATGCCATTATCGCCGAGCGGGGCTTTAACCGCATCGACCGCAAAATGCAGCAGGCCATGATCGTCCTGGATTACATATTCCGGCTGTCGGAATTATACCATACCCGGCCGTTTGAAAAGGAGGTGCAAGAATGATGACGAGAAGACAGTTTCTAAAAGCAGCCGGAATCGGGGGCCTTTCTTTGATGGCGCCGCCACTGCTCTGGAAAAACGAAGTGCAGGCGTCTTTGCCGGATACGCTGAATTATGTGGCGCCGGCGGTGATCCCGCAGGTCATCCATGTTTTTTTGTACGGCGGGCCTTCTGAGCTGGCCGGCAATCTGACCAACATTGCCGAAATTGCCGCCAATTCACAAAATCCATACCCCTCCAGCCTGGATCCGGATAACGCCAACAACGATATCACCGACAATCATTTCTGGGGTGCCGCCGGCGGTGACCTTATGGAGCAATTGCTGGCCAGCGGGGACATGTCGCTGTATCGCACCATCAACCGCATTAAAGATGACAATAAGGGTCACGGTCGCTGTATCGCCCAGAACCTGGTCGGCAATCTGGATCTATCCAAGGCCGGAATCGCCACGACCCTGGCAGCCATCATCGACAAATTTAACCCGTTTGTAAACAAACAGGTGGATGATCTGCTGTTACCTTTTGTGACCCTTGAAGGCAATTCGCGTGTGTTCAGCCCGGGCGACCTGGATATTCCGCTGGCCTTGCGGCCCCTGGCGCTGGATGCCAATTTCAACAACCCCTACGCGCGCTCCAGAAATAACTATCTGGATGCCAACAACGCAACCGATAATGACCAGAAATTGGAGGACCTGGCCCAGATACGGTCCAATTTATTTCCGCAGTTTGAAAAGGTCAACGACGCCCTTATCAAACGCGCCGAGCTGGCTGATTTTATTGACAGTAGCTTTAACAGCGACAAAATCATGGAGGATCTGCCCGTTGATCCGGGCAGCGGGCAAAAAATCCAGTATCCAAACTCCAATTTCGGAAACCGGTTGCGGGCTGCCGTCAGCCTGGCAATCAAGAACCCGGAAAGCATTTCCATCAGCCTGGGCAGCGGAGGGCTGGGCGGCTGGGACGATCATTCCGATTCTCTGACACGCTACCCGGGTCGCGTGCAACGCCTGATGGAAGCTCTGCAGGTGGCCACGCGGCACCTGGCGCTGATGGAAGCCAACAATATCGTCATCAATGTATTTGGTGAC
>JASFIG010000317.1:0-5732 GCA_050122795.1 Desulfobacterales bacterium | reverse complement strand
CTTCGATGGAAAGATAACGGATCCCGATTTGGCTGAGCTGCCAGTCGGCGGGGATTTTAAAGCGCATGCCGTACCAAGCAATCTCTTTCCATCGATTCAGCAAGGCTCCTCTCCTAGCGTGGTATAAAGAGCTCCCAGCCGCTGTCTTCGGTCTTGACAGACTTCCACTCCCGCTGTCGAAGTCTTTCGCGGTAGTCGAGTTGCTTGCGCTTGTAACACAGCAGATCTTGCTCAATCAGGGTCGTATTGGTCAGTTTTACCGAGTTGCCCATTTTTTCCTGCTCATCCTTTGTGTTGTGCTGCAGGATGAGGCTGACGCTCTGGTTTTGCTTATTGGTAAAAGACCATTTCCAGGCATCCACTATTTTAAAGGGATCCCCCCGGTACTCATCGGGCTCACCGAATCGCTGCTTAAATTGTTTGAGCAGATTTTTATAAAACTTTTTGCTGGAATCCGTATATTTTAATTTGATCCGGACGATATGGCCTGATTGTTCGCAGGTGCCAAAAGCGATCAGCCCGCTCTTAAACCCTTTGGTAAACTTGATTTCAACCTCCTCAATATTTTCCGCATAGCGCACCGGCAGGGCTGTATCCATGATCACCCGGTCTTCAAACTGTTTGATATCCTGCCCCAATACGAAACCGCCCACCTGGCTGGGCGCATCTGCCTGGGCCATGCCGGCCAGGCCAGCAAACAATACCGTCAGAACGATAACCCGTAATTTTATCATGGGCACCTCTTTATCCGTTAAAAGATTCAGCATTTGTTTATCATTATTCGGTTTTTATTTGGTTTTCAACTTTTTTTCTGCATTATTCTGTGGAACGCCTGAATTTTACCCCAGAAAACAGCATTGAGGCTCAGGCAGACTAATCTGAATCCAGCGCTAAAACCATCACCGAATATGGCCTGCCGGACAGCGACATCTTCGGCACGGCCGTAAACCATCAGCCAGATAATATTATGCATCATTTGTTTTTTGTTCAATGGAAACAATCGGGGGACAAAAGCCCAATTACGTGCCATTTTCTGATTCAGGTGATCCAGACTGGCTTCCTGCTCGGTAATGTGACCGTCATCGATCGCCTGACGGGTTACGGGATAATCCGGAAAATACTGCAGCGAGTAAAGATTAAACCGCAGGGGTTTCGGCAATTTTAGCAAAAGATCGATGGTTTCTTTTAACGTTTGCTCGGTATCATAAGGGTTATCGATAATCAGATCATATCTGATTTTAACACCATATTTGGCAATTTGATGCGCCAGTTTCAATATTTCCCTATTCTTCCCCGGCCTTTTGAAGATTTGATTTCGAATCTGATCGGCGCCGGACTCGATGCCGAATTTGATGCGATGAAGGCCGCATCGCTTCAACCGGGCAATCAATTCCGGCTTGATCAGCTTGGGATTATACTGAACTTTGAACGGCAGACCGATCTGTTCAGGGTAAAGCGCCTCAAAATCGTCAAGCCAGGATTCATCTGTTCCAAAATTCTCATCGTGAAATTCGATTTGCTCTTTTTGATTCCCCGGTATTGCTAATATCTCCTTCATTTCAGCAATCACATTAGCAGCCGATCGCCGCCGATTGTAAGCACCCAGACCCCGATATAGCGGTCGCAACAGACTGTTGACGCAGAAAGAACAGGAAAAGGGACAACCCCGGGCGGGCATCGTTGCCAAAATGGGATCGACAATCGCCGCATCTTTACGGGTTATTTTATTGGATCCGATAAAATAAAAGGAATCCCGGGCATATGCCGGAAAAGGAACGGCATCCAAATTTTGGATCAAGGGCCGCAGGGGATTTTGCTGCAGATGTCCGTTTTGCCGGATCCATAAATTGTTGACAGAATAATAATCTTTGCCGTCCCTTAGCGCGACAGCCAGATCTTCAAGGGCACCCTCACCTTCACCGATACACACAATGTCGGATCGTTCCAGACAGCTTTCAGGCGATACGGTCGGGTGAATGCCACCCCACATCACGAGCGCCGACGAATATTCTTTGACAATGTTCGTTAATTTTTGCGCGATCGGAACGTATGGTGAATAGACGCTGAAACCGACCAATTTGGGCTGGAGTTCAGCTATTTTCTCTCTGAATAAGGATTCCTCTTTGGCGGTCGGCGGCGTGACCGCATTGGTATAATGATTTTTAAAAAAGATGCTATGCGGTTCAACACCTTCGATTTTCTCAAGGAGGGCATGCAGGATTCGAATCGGAAAATTCTGATACCGATACAGCGCGACCAGGACGATCGCTATGGGATCTGAAGAAGAATTCATTAAAACTATTTTATCAAGGCTTATTTTTGTTGGGGCTCATAGCAATGATATCTAAACCCACCCTAATAGGCCAGTCGACCTAGCGATTTCAGTATCAGGGTGACCCCCATGGCAAACATGCCGGTCAGGCCCATGCCACATGAAAATCCGGCCAGCAAAACCGGCGCATACTGACGCCACATGGCCCCGTAGCGCTTGAGGAAAAAAAAGCGTCCGAGCAATGCCCCGGCAAATTCAAGGAACATGGCATGCGGCAGGGTCTGGCCCAGGCCGCGCACCATACCATACACCAGCATAATCGGAAGACCAAACAGGGTCAAAATGGTATAGGTAACCACTCCCAGCCCCAGACCGGCTATCACGTAAACGATATTGAGCGCCTGATAGAAAGCGGCGTTGCCTTCCAGGGTCGAGCTTTGCATCAGCAGCGTGTTCAAGGCCTGCAGATGCCAGATTTCCTGGGCGAACGGGTAGGCGCTTGAAGGGATGGGCGCCAGGCGCCAGATGAATTGTGAAAACAACAAGCTGGCGGTCATGACAATCGGAAAGACCACAATTTCTGACTTGATGATACCGCGAATGCTGGTGCCGGTCAGCTCGATTTGCCGGAAATTGACGGTGGCCTCACCGTAATTGTGAATCGGTATCGGCGCATACCAGATCTCAATCCCCTGATAGCCGAAATACTTGGCCCCGGCGATAAAGCTAATCTCACGAACCAACGGCAAACTCACAAACTGCCCGGCAATCCCTTCCATGCGGGCGGTAATGTAAGAAACGACCGGTGTGTAGATAAAGCCGTAAGCGAGAAAAAAAGGCCAGGGGAAATTGGGGACCAGCCACAAGCACAGCAAAACGTAAGAAACGGTGGAAAAAACATAGATGCCGATGGAAATCCAGAAGTTGAAATCCCCCCGGCCGGCTGGCGGGCGAAACAAATCTCGCATACTGCCTCTTGTTCCCTCGTGCCTGCCGAAAGAGCGCAGCACATGCCAGATCCCCACAAAGGCAATCGCCAGCCCCAGACCGATGCTGAAGCTCATATAAAAATCGAAATTATTGGCAAACATCGTATCGACGGTTTCCATGCCTGGATGCCAGCGGGTCAGGATACCGTTTTTATATAGAATCGGATTGGCCACAATCGTAATGATGATACCCACCAGCCCGCCGACAACCGCCCAGAAGGGCAGCACCATACCAATGAAAACCAATCCCAGGTCCAGTTGAATCCCGGTGGCCACCGCCGGCAACACCCCTTCGGTATGGCCGGTCAGCTCAACCCAGGGAATGGGAATCAGTCGGATCGGCTCCATAAGGATGAGGCCGGATACGGTAGGCAGCAACACGTAGATTGCCCCGAAAGCCAGCCCCATAACGCCGCCGATTGAAAAGACCCGCCATTTCCAGCTTTTTTTCTTGTCCTCGGTGGATTCAGCCAGAGCCATGGTTCCCAGCGCCGCCACCGGCGCCATCGGAAAAGGTAACTTTTCGACATCAGAGGTAATCCGGAAAAGTGCATATCCCAATCCGAACTGATCGATTCGCTGAATGATCTGGGTGCCCACCAGCAGCAAAATTGGAATCAGCCAGTCGCGGTGAAAAAAGGTGCGTTCCACCAGAGAAGCGGATTCCGGCGCCGGCGCCACCCAGCTGGGGATGAACTCGGTAACCCCCAGCATCCGTGCCGCATCAGACTGCACCAGGTATTGATTCCACAGCAGTCCCTGAAAGGGCGTGGACAACGCCGCTCCGGCCATATAATACAATAGAAATATTTCCTGTTGTTTGAGTTCGCTGTAAGAGCGTTTGGCCAGCTCGGCAAACAGAATAATGGTGACCCAGCGCGCAGCCGGCCCGATACCGGTGCCGATGACCAGCTGCAAGTACATACTGCCGGGCATCATCAGAAAGCCGATGAAAATCGCCCCGACCACCGTCTTCCAGTCAAAGCCCTCCTCAAACTCGGTCGGGGTTTCGAGCAGGTCTCGATATTCTTGCAGTTCTTTATCTTCGTACATGCAGAAATCCTGTTACTTGTTATTCGTTATTTGTTATTGGAAATAGAAAAAGAAAGAATACCGCATCTACGAATAACCAATAACCATTAACTTATAACTATTTTTAATCGGGTAGCACCAGATAACTGGAATAGCTGAACAGTCCAATAATGGCCCAGGTGCCGGCCATGAAAAAATCGCCGATAATCAGCCCGATGAAAAAGTTACGCATTTTTTTAAACAGCCGCACTCCGCCATAGCGCATGCACAGGGCATTGCAGGCCCAGCCTATAAAAAAACTGAACCACAAAATACGCATGGCGGAGCTGTAAGCCGTCAGGTAGCCGATGGGATGGATCGGCCACCAGTAAAACCGATGATAGCAGATGACCAGCACCAGCATGACCACCGCGCCGGTAATAGAAAAGATGGTCACCCAGTCTCCGGGCCTTGTCGGCGATTCGACCAGGCTGTAGATATTATCGTAAACCGTAACGGTGGTGCGCGTTGCCCAGTCCAGTTGCAACTCTCGCATGCCAAATTTGTAACTCAGCGCCAGCATGGCCAGAAACGAGATCAACACCCCGGCAACCAGCGTGATGGCAATGGCTAAAAATATGAATCGATTGCTGCGGGTCTTATCTGTGATTTTGCGGGCATGCAACAATGAGGGCATGAGCGATTCGCGCAAATCGACAAACAACACTTTCTGAATGACGGCGGCAACCAGAATGCCCACACTGGTGAAAAACTTAGGTCCGAAAAAAGCCATCAAGCCGTCCATGGGCGCGGCGGTCAGTGTAAAGTAAGCGATCCCGCCCTGACAGATGACCCGCATGGCAACCAGGGTAAACATAAAAAAGGCAAAAACGACCAGGAATGAAAATAACATCGGAATGCCGAAAGAATGACACCAGAGAACGATCGCCAGGCTTCCTAAAACAAATCCCCAGAAGGCAAAGCGAGTCGACAGCCACTCGGCTTCCGGATGGGCATCTTTTTTAAAGCCGAAACCATAACGGATGATGTCGATAAAATGAAAGCGCGCCAGCCAGGCCAGAAACAGAAAAAAAACAATATAGGCCCCAATCATCTGAGTCTCTTCCGGGCGCGAAATGGTCGGCCCGAAAGTGACACCCAGAGCCGCTGCCGGAATATTTAAACCCAAGACACTCAGCAAACCAAACAGCAGGATCCCGATGATGAAAAAAAACCAGAATGAAAATGAAATCTGTTTGGAAGTTAAAAAAGCAAACCCGATAAAGGCCGGATAGATGTATATTTTCAATTTGAAAAATCCGGAAAGAAGCCCAACCTTCGGAAAATATTTACCGGCCAGAATCAGGGTCGGAATCTGAGGGATAGACGGATTATAAAAGGCCAGACCATTGAGCAGATGCAGGCATACGGGGACCATCAAACCCGCCAGCAAGAATCGA
>JASFIG010000316.1:0-5756 GCA_050122795.1 Desulfobacterales bacterium | reverse complement strand
CGGACGCATCGTTATGGACGACAGTGCTGAGAAACTCCGAGAAAATCCGGATATCAAGGATTTTTATCTGGGCATGACCGATTTTGGAGGAAGAAAAAGTTTTCGGGATGTTAAGCACTACAAACGAAGAAAGAGGTGGCTTACCTAATCCTTAAAAGGAGTATGGGAGGTTCGAATATGCATAAAAAACCAATTTTACTGATTTTTTTAGGTGTCTTTTTACTTGCCGTCCTAATGAGCGGTTGTGCTTCAACAAGTAAACCCAGTGAAACAAATTTTAAATCCCCGGTCGTTACGCTGGATTATGTGGATGTTGCCCATTACTTCGGTTGGTGGTATTACAGCCCCAAGGTCAAACCGACCAAAGGAACAGCCGGGCACAATGCGGCGCCATTGGATTATGCTTTTTTCTTTAATATCCAAAATCCCAATTCTTATCCGATCATGCTGGAAAGTTTAAAATTTGCCTGTCTGATTGACGGATTTGAAATCAATTCAGGCTATTCGTATGAAGCAATGTGGATTCCTGCAGGAAAGACGAACCAGTTAAAAGTCGAGGTACTTTTCGATCCGCGAGGCACAATGATGAGTCTTGGAGTGGTGGCCGGACAGCAGCTTAAGGATAAGGGCTTAACCCTTTGGAGCGCCCTCGAAAAAATCTGGACTACGGCGCCGGATTTTGATTTTCCTGTCGGGGTTACGCAGGGCTCAGCAATATTCGTAGCTGACGGGATAACCAAGGGGATCGCATTCGAAGGCACCTATCCTAAATAACAGAACCATAAACCTTTCCGCTTTGCCCTCATATTGTAATGGGGGCAAAGCGTTATTTTGTGGGTACCGGTAATCATTACGGATTGAAGTAATAGCGGGATGACGAAACGGTCGGTGAATTTGTTAATAATCTTCTGATAGCGGACCGCGTTATCCGGTTTGCCTTACTCGACACCCCCTGATTGCCAGTGTGAGAGAGATTAAACTTTTCCTGTAGCCCGGAACATTGTTCCGCACACTCTGACGCTTTGGTTGTTTATTTTGAATGAGGTAAGTCTGCCATGGGACTCCACGATTATACCTTCTATGATCTGATTAATCGCAACGCTATCAGCTTTTGCGACAGGCCGGCCTGGTTTGAAGTCGATGATGAAAGAACCCCAACCTTTTCCGAAATAAAAGAGCAGGTAGATCGTTTGGCCGGCGGTCTGCAGAAGCTGGGTGTTGAAAAAGGTGATCGGATCGGCGCGGTGGGCAAAAACAGTCTGGAATTTTTTCTGCTTTACGGGGCTGCGGCGGCTTTAGGTGCCATTGTTGTGCCCATCAACTGGCGGCTTTCGGTAGAGGAAGCGCATTTTAATTTGAATGACTGTGAGCCCAAAATCCTTTTTGTGGATGCTGATTTTCAGGAAATCACCCATGATCACAAGGCTAAATTACCTTCGGTTGAGCATTTTTTTAATTTAAAACCTGCAGACGGAGAATTTGCCGAGTTTGATACCTTATTGGATAATTCGGGTGAGTTTGATGCAGCTGATGTCGCCAGCGATGATGGTTTGGTGATCATTCATACGGCGGCTGTGGCCGGACGGCCCCGGGGCGCGCTGTTAACGCATGGTAATGTGATCGCCGCCAATGTCAGCTTGAATTTGTTGTTCAAACTATCGGTTGATGACGTGCATTTAAACCTGCTGCCATTATTTCATGTCGCCGGCCTGTTCATGGCCACTGGCAATTTTCACGCCGGGGTGGTGAGCGTCAATATGAGCAAATTTGATGCCGTCCAGGCGGTGGATTTGATTGCGGAGAAAAAAGTCACGGTTTTGTATGATTTTTCACCGATTTTAGGTTCTATTCTGGATGCGCACGAGAAATCCGATAAAGACATCACCTCATTGAAAACAGTTAAAGGCATCGAAAATCCGGAAACCATCGAAAGATATCAGGAAGTCACCGGCGGCACCTTTTTTTGTGTTTACGGCCAGACGGAAACTTCGGCCATGGCCACCATGGGACGATACGATGACCGGCCCGGTTCGGCCGGTCAGATTCTGGAGCTGGCGGACGTCAGATTGGTAGATGACAATGATAATTCCGTTGGCACCGGAGAGATCGGAGAAATTGCCGTTAAAGGGCCAATGGTCTTCAAAGGTTACTGGAATCTGCCCGAAGATACCGCATACACCTTCCGCGGTGGCTGGCATCATACCGGCGACCTGGGTCGTTTTGATGAGGACGGTTTCCTATGGTACGAGGGCCGCAAGGCTGAAAAAGAGCTGATCAAGCCGGGGGGCGAAAACGTTTACCCGGCGGAGGTTGAACGCGCCATTTTGGAGCACCCTGCCGTTGAGCAAACCGTCGTCTTCGGCGTTCCGGATCCGACCTGGAAAGAAGCCATCAAAGCCGTTTGTATTCTGAAAGAAGGACAGGAACTGGATCATCGGGAACTCAGTGCCTATGTCAGCCAGCATATTGCCAGCTACAAAAAACCGAGCTATGTTGATTTTGTAGACGAATTTCCCCTTTTAGAGGACGGCTCCCCGGATCGGGCCAAAATCAAACAGCTATATGGCGGGCCACAAGAGTAATGTGGGCCCTCTGAAAAACATCCCCTTTTGGCCAATCTCTGTGTCAGACTCAGATTTCAATCCTCGACATACTCAATGTATGCCTCCGGTTAAAATCTTCGCCTTCCTTGACCTTGACCAAAATTGAACTTTTTTCAAAGGGCCCATATTTCACTTACCTGATTGAGTAGCTTCCGACGATTCCATCAATTATTGAAAGACTTGGCGATTTTTTCAGACTGAAGAGTTGACTTCCCGCCGTAATTCTCCTATATGTTCAATTTTGGCAGAATTACAATTGTTTAGGTTTGCTGAAATTCATAAGCAAAATTATCTCACAATAGAGAATCTCGATTCTTAGTAGCCGGTTGGCCAGTTGAGTGCGTTGTTTCGTTTAGCCCGTTGAGCACCTGATTCGAATGGTATGCAGTCAGAGATTATCCTTAACCGGGAAACGGGCTCAACCAGATGACAATAAATGCCCTTTTGAATTAGATTCCAAAATCGCCAAGCGGTTTTAGAAGGAGAAGAATAATGGTCAGACAGGAGATATCCCTTTTTTTGAGAAACGTGCCCGGTGAGCTCGGTCGGCTGGCAGCCATGTTCGGAGAAGCCGGCATTAATATCGATGCCATCACGATCCAGGACGCATCAGCCTATGTCCAGCAGCTGTTTAAAGCCAGAGGAAAATCGCTTAAGCGCATTGCCTCGGCCGCCAGCTATAATTCGATGCGCAAAGACTCGGTTGAATTTGCCCTGATTCGCCTTTTAGCCGGTGATACGGACAAGGCCGTCGAGCTGCTGTCCCAAAATGATTTTATTTTTGATGTCATGCCCGTGATTGCCCTTGAGCTTGAGAACCGGCCGGGAGAGCTGGCCAGCATCTCGTCAAAATTCGGTGAAGAGGGTATTAATATCAATTATGTCTACGGGTCGGTTTCCTCGCCCGATGAGAAATGTCTGTTTGTTTTTTGCCCGGAAGACATAGAAAAAGCATCAAAGATATTTACCTAAAGAACCTCATCTTTTGCCCAATAGCCCCGCTATTTGGCGGGGCTATTGAACAAAACCTGAGGGTTTGGTTTTTAATTTAATATGATCACCAGATTTAATCGATACAGACTTCACCGAGCCCCGTCGAGTATGGGCTAATCCTACCCTCGATCATTTTCTTTCTTTGAAAAAATGGAATTAGTGAATTATTGCATTTAAAGCATATCTTCCGCCTCTTCCTTGGTCACGGGCGGGATTCGATCGAACTCGGCCCAAAATTCTTTATGCTCTGCTTTCCAATCGGGTCCAAATTTCTTATCGAACAAGGGCAAAAGCTGTTCCAGCCATTTTTTGGGTTTGCGAATGCCTTTTTTACGGGCCTGAATGATTTCCGCCAGATAGGTCGCAATATCGACCATTTGATCCTTGGGTATATAGGCGTAGGCGCCCTTTTTAAGGGATTTAAACAGGTTATCGGAACTGAGGGCGTGGGCGGTGAGCATCAAACTGGGGATGTTTTTTTCTTTGGTGAGCGCGAGCAGATCATAGCCCTGGACCCCCATGATGTCTAAAATCGCCGCGTCAAAAGTTTCTTTTTCCAGAAATTTGCGAGCGGTTTCAAAATCAGGCGCCGTGTAAATCGTACACATGTCCAGCAAATCTTTAAGAGTGTCTAAAATATCGACTTCATCGTCAACAATTAAAATCCTTTTTCCCTTTAAAGTCTCCTCCATAGCAAATTCTCCTCTCTATTCCCAGGGATTAAAACTATTCATCGCGCCTTTCAGAAAATGATATGACCGGCTCTAATTTAATTTCTTAAATAATTTCAGAGACGGCACACTGCTCAAAACGGCTATCAAATATTCAGGCCGTTTTGGCAATCTGCCGCCTTCCGCTTATAGTCACAATGATTCTAATCCCACAGATGCCCTTTTTCAACCCAAATCTTCCGTCAAGAGGTGCCCGTTTTCGTCATGGGCTGATCATCGCTGGCGCGATTAAGGGTCGAGAGCAGGTGCCCACGGAGATGCTTATAGCATCTAAAGCCGCTTCTTTTTTATTCGATATAACTGCGAGCCAGGAAAAAGTCATTCACCAGTTGTAAGGCGCTCCTGCTACTTTCAAAGAGATAAGCGGTACAAGTCAGTCTTAGGAGTCAGTCTTATGGCCACTAGATATTGGTCACGGGCTGCTGGCTCCGAGATTCTTGATATTGGGCACAGAAGCTCGGAAACCCGCTCTTTTAAATAAGGCGGCCCACAGACTTTTGTGAGCCGCCTTGATAGTAGCGTGAGGATATGGGGTAAAAACTCAAAAGTATAGGAATAGTACAATTATTTATCATCTTTTACCACAATCGCAAATTTAAATCCGGGTTCGTTGAATTTGAATCCCATAATCGTCCCTTTATGTGGTGCACGATGATCATCATGATAATAACGATGGCGGTGTACCCTATGACCCTTGCGATAGTGATACCTATCCCTGTAATGATGCCAGCGTTTATGATGCTTTTTGTGCCAGCGATAGTGATGCCCACCACGATGATGATGCCAACCATAATGGTGTCCACGCCACTTTTTGTAATGCCGGTAAATATGTTTCGGAGGTTTATGATACTTATTGTGCCAATAATGCTGATCATCATATCCATTTTGGTAATGGCCGTGATCATTGCGACGGTGTTTATGATGCTTCCGATCCACATCATGAGCAAAAGATACACCAACACTGACGAATAACACAGCAACTGCCGCTATAATGATTTTCTTAATTTGTGTCTTCATGGGTATTCTCCTTTATCCGGTTAAGGTTTAGCCCATAAGACAGACGGCCTCACAAATAAGTTTACAATAATTTGTTTATGTCGTTTGCAGGAATTCACACAGCACCCGTTCACAGCGTTGCAGTGATGGTATACCCATAAGCCTTTTTGTAGACCGAATTTCATGTATAGACGTCCATCAGAATAAGACAATACGGTTATTCAGAAAGCTCAAGTAAGGCAGCCATAACCACGAAGGGCACGAAGGACACGAAAGGACAAAATTAAAATGATGTGTTTTCCCTTTGTAATCTTCGTGGTCTTCGTGGTGAGATATATATCAGCCGTATTAAACTGGAGTTTCCCAGATAACCGAGTAAGACCAAAAGACATTAATAACGCTATCTTTGCACGGATACAAAAATAGTGTGGTG
>JASFIG010000315.1:0-5768 GCA_050122795.1 Desulfobacterales bacterium | reverse complement strand
GAAAGCCGTCCTTTCGCGTTAAACATCTGTTTCGAGGAAAAACGAATAGGCGGCGTCTATTTCAGCGGTCAACCCCGTATACCAGTCACCCACATCTTCCATCATATCCATCATAAATTTGGTTACATCGGGATGCATCTTCGAAAGATCCATTCGCAAATCCGGATCCATATCGTAGGCATTGACGATAAAATTGGCCAGATAAATGTTCTTTACAAAATTGGCACTTTTGCTTTCAGGCTGAAATTCATGATGCCAGCGGATGGCATCAATCAGGCCCTGAGGAAGTTGCCATTTGGCAGCCAGGTGGGCACCGATTTTGGAATGATCGATCGGCAGGCTCTTTTGTTCTGCCTCGTAAAAAGTCAAATGTTCGTTTTGCAGCGTCGACCAGACAGCTTCAAACAATTTCGGAAAATATTGCGCCAGGATGACTTTGCCAACATCATGCAGCAGCCCGCCGACAAAACAGTTATCCGGTGATTCTTTTTTGGATAGCTGAGCAATGTTCTTGCTGGTAACGGCCACAGCCAGAGAATGCTTCCAAAATTGGGAAATATCAAAATCCATCAATTTAACGCGTTTGGGGAAAGCATTGATCACCGATAATGAAACAATGGCATTGCGTACCGCGTTATACCCCAGCAAGACAACCGCATTGCGCAGATCGCTGATCTTGGATTTGAATCCGTAAAAGACGGAGTTTACCAGCTTTAGAATTTTCAATGCGATGGCTTGATCTTTTTCGATGGTATCACAGACTGTTTTTATCGACGTGTCCGGATCCCGCAAATATTTATTCAATTCGAAAACAATCGTGGGCAGTGTTGGGATATCTGAAATACGATCAAGCTTGCCAAGAACTTGCTGTTCATCCATAGGTTCTCTCCTGTAATCGGTGTCGCTGCATATAAATCTAGTCTCAGTATATAATAATTTTTACAGAATTGAAAGTAGGAGACAAAATTTTATAAGCAATTCAAGTGCTTTAAATGATTCCAGGTCGCGAAATGACGCCGTCCCGGCCGACAGGCGATTATCGAAAAAAAAAACGGGGCGTAATCGGCAATCCGATCCGCCCCGTTCGGGGTAAAAAATGAAAAAAGGGTTCCGCTATCCGCCGTGTGCAAATAATGCGGCTATCGATGCTGCCTGCGGATGGGCAAAGATTAGAATCAACGCGACAACCAGTGCATAAATACAAAGTGATTCGATCAGTGCCAGACCGATGATCATGGTAACGGTTACCTTACCGGATGATTCCGGATTGCGGGCAATACCTTCAACCGCGGACCGTGTAGCGATACCCTGGCCAAGTCCACAGCCGAATGCCGCGATGGCGATTCCGAAACCAGCGGCTGTAGCGCAGGCGATAAAAAACTGTAATGCTGTTGCTTCCATACGATCGTCTCCCTCCTTTTAGGATATATTGTTGGGCTTCTTTCGCTATCCCATTAACAGCTAAAAATCAGTGAACTAAAGTGTCTAAAGTGAGCTAAAATGCCTAAAGTTAAGGAACTCTATCATCTAAATTCAAAAAAAAGGAGCGCAGTGCCAGATTAACTTCAGTCACTCCATACTTTAGTTCACTTTTGGCACTGCCTTTAATGTGCTTCTTCCATGGCCCCTGAAAAATAAATAATCGACAAAAGAAAAAAAACAAATGCTTGCAGTATGGCGACAAAAAGGCCCAGCGCCATGATCGGCAACGGCGCAAAGAAGGCCCCGGCTAAAAAGAACAGGACTCCCAGCACCAGTTCATGGCCGGTTATATTGCCAAACAGACGAATGGACAAAGACAAAATCCGCGCGATATGACCGATGAGTTCAATAACGAATATCAAAGGCGCCAGCCACCACACGGGCCCTAAAAAATGCTTGATGTACTTGGCGCCATGAAATTTAATACCGATCACGTGGGTAAACACGACTACGGTTAGGGCGCAAGCAAGCGTTGTATTGATGCTGGCGGTCGGCGGGAAAAACCCGGGAATCAAGCCTAACAAATTGCAGGTGGCAATGTACAAAAAAACGGTGGCAATAAGCGGAAAGAACGCCCGGCCTTCCTCACCGGTGATATCGACCATAAATTCCTCTAACCCCGAAATGAGGATTTCAAAGACATTTTGCGCCCCCGACGGTATGATGTCAATTTTGCGGACCGCCAGGAAGGCGAAAACAATCAACAAAATCATGGCAAACCAGGAGTATATCACCCAGGGGTAAGCATGGGCAAAATGGCCAAATCCGATCAACTCAAAAAATTTGACGATGAATAAATAGGGATGTTCCATCCTTAGACAGCCTCCTTAAACAGAAGTTTCTTCACTTCAATGATGGTTGCAAGAAGAATACTGAAAACCACAACAGAAAGGCCGAAAATCAATCCAACAGGGTGCACAATGCGACCTGCAATCAACAAAAATATGATAAATCCGCTGATCAGAAAACGAAGGTAATATTTTGCGATTACCACATTATGAGAGGCCAAGTCAGGCGGGGTCAGGGCTCTTTTTAGCGTTTTAGCCAATAAATGGAAATTGATGGTAACCAGCAGTCCTCCGAAAACAATACCCAGAGCAACGCTTCTTGAAAAAATGACAAAACCGGCTATGCTGGTCACCGCAAACAATATCCAGTTGGATCGAGTGACGAATTGAATGATACGTTGCTGGATATCCAATATGCCTTCCCCGTTTTATTTTTGATGGCCGACTAAAACTTTCTCGTTTTGCGAATCACGATAGCAATGTTGCGGAAGCCGGCGATGATCCCGATAACCAAGAAAATCAGGGTACACCAGGGCGTTGTTTCAAATCGGCGATCCAGATAAATCCCCACAGCCAGACCAATAAATATGGCAAGCGCGACCGAAAACCCCAGACTGCTGTAATATGCAAGTTCTCTTAATGATCGTTTGGTTTCATTTTTCATGGAATTCAAACACCTTCCGCTTATAGTGGAAGGTGACAACCAAACTGATATGAAGATTGAGCACCTAACATAGGATCACGGACAAGTCAACGCTAATTTTGATTCTCGAGAGATGGTTTTTGCCCTGTTTCCAATATCGCATTTTCCCGAGACCCATTCTTCCAGTATTCCACAATTCCAATTGAGACATCACCCGAATTCAGTATTTCAGATTTTAAGATCCCGAGTATCAAAAACCGGGCCGTCTTTGCAGGCATGTAAATAGCGATGCGAATATTTTCGAGCAGCAACCGCACAGCCCAGACATGCCCCCATACCGCACGCCATCATGGTTTCAATCGAAACCTGACAGCAAACACTATGTTTTTCTGCAATTCCGGCGACACAGGTAAGCATTTCCATGGGACCGCAGGCACAAATAATATCCGGTCGATTTTTTGCCACCGCAATGTCCAACGGATCGGTGACCAGACACTGGTCTCCGGAGCTTCCGTCATCGGTGGTGACATGGACCGTCAAACCGAGAGTTGAAAAGTCCTGCAGGCATAAGAGATCTGTTTTGGTTCTGCCGCCGATAAAGACCTCAACAAATGATAAATTGCGTTTGGATTCGGTCAGCGTCTGGGCCAAAAACACCATGGGCGCAACCCCCATTCCACCGGCAACAATTTGAACTTTCAAAACCGCTGCCGGAATCTCAAATCCTTTGCCCAGCGGTCCGGTCATGGTTAAGACGTCTCCGGATTGCAGATGCGATAGCAGCTGAGTGCCTTTGCCGACCACTTTATAAAGCAGTTCTAAACCCGAAACCGATCCTTTTTTTTGAATCAACCGATGAATCGAAAATGGCCGCGGCAGCAGTGGGTCGACCTGCTTGCCTGAACGAACCATAACAAATTGACCGGGAACAGCCCGGGCATAGTGCCGGCTACAGCTCAACCGGATGCGGTAGATGCTGTTGCCCAGGGCGGTGTTCGATAGCACCTTGACTTTTTCATAGATTATCGGGGCCATATTTTATTCGTTAAGTTTCGTTATTGGGATTTTTATTAAAAATTTTTTTTTAATCACGAAAACCGAATAAAAGCACTTAAATTTATCTTTTATTCCGTGTTTTCGGTCTTTCGTGATTTCGTGGTATATTTTCTTGTTTTGCCCGGGTGCAACCGGGATCAGTCGCCTACTTGTTTAATCCGATCACTGAAGCAAACCGTCCGGTCTGGCCTTCGCCGCGATAAGAGAAAAAAAGCGCTGTATTGCAGCGTGTGCATATGTTGCTGCTTTCAATATGATTTGGGGAAACACCGGCAGCGCATAATTGATCACGACTGATGGCCCAGAAGTCAAAATGGTGTTGCGATATTTTATACGGCCATAACCTTTCGGGTATTTCTTTACGAAAATGGATAAATTCAGCGCAGCAGGGCCCCAGCGAGGGTCCGATCCCGGCCAGCAGATGCGCGGGATCGCTTCCAAAGTGCTTTTGCATCGCAGCCACGGTTCGTCCTGCAATATTGCGAATGCTGCCACGCCAACCGGTATGAATATTGGCCACCACCTGCCGGGTCGTATCATACAATAAAATGGATTGGCAATCGGCCAGCTGGATCATTAACAATTTTCCGGCGGCGGCGGTAATCATGGCATCACCGGTTCCCAGACGGTACGAACCGCCATCACCGGTCAGGGATCGATCCGGGTTCAGTATGAGCACCTGATCGCCGTGAACCTGCCGGACACAAATTAGATGGTGGCCGCCCATTGCCCGGGCGATGAGCCGACGGTTCTGAAGGATATGATCATTTGCGTCACCCAATCCAAAACTGATATTTAAACTGTCATACGGTGCGGGACTGTTTCCAAAATGGCGCGTGAAGATGCCATGCCGGATATCCGCGAATTGGGCCAGGCTTTCAAATTGGTAAAATGATGCTCCGTTTTTGTGGGTCAGGATCACAATGGGTGCTTCCTATTGGACGATTAACAAAAGCGTTCCACGATCCGCTCGATAATGTTGCTGCTCGACATATCTTTTACCAGCGGAACCCGCACAACGCGACCACCTCTGCTTTTCACAAAATCAGCACCAACGATGTCATCCACGCTCCAGTCCGCACCCTTGACAAGTACCGCCGGTTTTAAGCGCTGGATTAATATCAGGGGATCGGGTTCATCAAAAAAGGTGACATAATCCACAACCTGCAGGCTGGCCAGTATTTCCGATCTTTGCGCCTGCTCAACGATCGGCCGTTGACTGCCTTTGATCAATTTAATGGATGCATCTGAATTTAAGCCGACGACAAGCAGGTCCCCTTCTTTTCTCGCGGCGGTTAGGTACCTGACATGGCCGACATGCAAAAGATCAAAACAGCCGTTTGTAAAAACCACGATTTTTCCAGCCTTGCGAAAACCGTCCAGTTTGCTTGCCAAAGACCGGTCATCCATTATTTTGGATTGGTTGTCCATCGCGGGTCTGGTGTCCTTTCCGAGAATTTTAATGTCAAACGAATAACCAGTAACAAATAACTAATAACGTCCAATTGATATTAAATCAATTGGGATTCTAATCCGCCCGCGCCAGCGTCAAAACATCGACCTGCGCGGCTCCGGCGGCCAACAGTGCGCGGGCACATTCATCGACCGTCGCACCGGTGGTATACACATCATCAACAACCAGAATCTTGCGAGCATGGACCGCGGCGGGCAACCGCACACTGAATGCACCTTTGACATTTTTCAAACGCTGCTGCCGGCCCAGTCCGGTTTGGGAAGCCGTTGCCTTGTTTCTGTTGAGAACATCCGTCCTTAAACGCGTAGGGGGTGCTGTTAACGGA
>JASFIG010000314.1:0-5791 GCA_050122795.1 Desulfobacterales bacterium | reverse complement strand
TGAGATGGCCTTTCCGGCCCGTTACGTGGTTGCGCCCGAAATCGTCGGTACATCGGATGCCACCCGCGCCAAGGAAGCCTGCCAGTATGATGCCATCGATCTCGAGATGGAAGCCAAGACCTTGAATCTGAATGTGGGGGCCATTGTATGGTCCACCGGCTGGCAGCCTTACGATGCAGCCAAGATCGACAATCTGGGTTTCGGTCAATATCCGAACATCATCACCAATATGATGATGGAGCGACTGGCAGCGCCCAACGGGCCGTCCCAGGGTAAGATTCTGCGCCCCTCGGACAACAAAGAGCCGCAGAGTGTCGCTTTTGTGCAGTGCGCGGGCTCCCGTGATGAGAATCACCTGCCATACTGCTCCTATATTTGCTGCATGGCGTCTTTAAAACAGGCCACCTATGTGCGCGAGCGCTATCCGGATGCCAAGATTTACATCTTCTATATCGATCTGCGGGCACCCGGTTACCGCTACGAGCGCTTCTATCAGACGATCAAAGAGGACGAGAATATCTTTCTGATTAAAGGCAAAGTGGCCGAGGTCAGCGCCGATGCAGGTTCGCAAAACATTACCGTGGTGGCGGAAAATGCCGTCACCGGTGAAAAAATCCACCAGGAAGTGGAAATGGTGGTTCTGGCAACCGGCATGCAGCCGACTGCGGCGACCGACAAACTTCCGGCTGATCTGCAATACAATGATGACGGCTTTATCGTCAATGATTTTGAAAAAGGCGGGATGTTTGCAGCCGGATGCGCCAACAAGCCGGCTGATGTGGTTTCATCGAATCAAAATGCTACCGGAATGGCCCTTAAGGCGATTCAAACCCTGGTGAGCAGATAGGAGGATATTCAGACATGGATAAAAAATACGGTATATATATCTGCGAAGGTTGTGGGATCGGGGACGCCGTCGATATTGAAAAGCTGGGCGATGTTGCCAAGGAGGAGGGTTATGCGGTCAAGACCTGTCCGATTTTGTGCGGCCAGACGGGGGTTGAACTTCTTAAAAAGGATATTGCCGATGAAGGCGTCAACACTTTGGTGATAGCCGCCTGCTCCCGCCGGGTTCTCTATGATGTTTTCCGTTTCGACGGCTGCATCGTGGATCGGGTCAACTTAAGAGAAGGTGTGGTCTGGACACACCCCCGGTCGAAATACCCGGCGCCCACTGAAGAACAAAAAGACGACGAAAACTTCGTCGATCATGTTCAGCTGCTGGCTGAGGACTACTTGAAGATGGGCATGGCGCGGGTCGAAAAAATCCAGCCGCCGGAGCCCTATCTGCTGGAGGCGCTCAACAAAAAGATCCTGGTCATCGGCGGTGGTATGACGGGGATTTCAGCAGCCATCGATGCGGCTAAAATCGGTTATGAGGTCACCATCGTTGAAAAAGAGGCGTCTCTGGGCGGCAATGCTGCAAAGTGGCGCCAGCAGCTGCCCGGTGCATACCCCTATGAGGGGCTGATTTCGCCGGCCATCGAAACCAAGATCAATGACCTTCAAAATTATGCCAACATCACGACTCGAACTGAAACTGTCGTAGCGCGCATTGCCGGGGAGCCGGGGGATTTTACCGTCACCTTTAAAAAGCCCGGCGAGAAAACGGAATTTGACGTTCCCTATCCGTTGCCGGATGAAATGAAAGTCGATGAGAAGGGAAACGAGCTGGATGCCGAAACGCTGCACGCCAAATTTATGGAATACAACGAGGGCAAAAAAGACATCTTAACCGTTGATTCCGGCGGTGAAAAATTCGGCGCCGTTATTCTGGCAGCCGGATGGCGGCCCTATGAGCCTAAAGATGATGAATTTGCGCATCTGGGGTATGGGCAGATAGCCGATGTGGTCACCAACCACCAGTTTGAAGAAATTGCCGCTGCAGGCAAAATTGTGCGGCCTTCAGACGGCAAAGAGGCCAAATCCATTGTCTTCGTCCAGAGCCCCGGTCAGGGGGACGACAAGGACTTTACCTACGCCGGTGCAGTGACGAGTCTGGTGGCCCTCAAGCAGGCCAAATACCTGCGGGACGACTATTCAGACGGCAAATCCTACCTCTTCTACCAGCATATGCGCACCGTGGGTCTGACGGAAAGTTTTTACAAAAACATTCAACAGGACCCGGGCATCTTTTTAACCAAAGGGGAAGTCACCAGCGTTTCGACGAACGGGGGAAACTTGATCGTCGAAGCCGACAATACCCTGCTGGGTGAAAAGGTACAGGTCAAGGCCGATATGGTGGTGCTGGGAACCGGTATGGTTCCGGTAACCGCCGATGATCCGGTCATCAACCTGGCCTACCGGCAGGGCCCCGGATTTCGCGATAACGCTCTTTTTGATGAATATGCCGATTCGAATTTTATCTGTTTCCCGTATGAAACCCAGCGAACCGGCATTTATGCCGCCGGCGCCATCCGCCGCAGCATGACCACCGAAGAGGCGGCCGAAGATGCCAGTGGAGCGGCCTTGAAAGCAATTCAATGCCTGGAGTCCGTTAACCGGGGCGTTTCCGTTCATCCACGATCGGGCGACATGACCTTTCCCGATTTTTTCTTCCAGCGCTGCACCCAGTGCAAACGCTGCACGGAAGAATGCCCCTTTGGTGCCATCGATGACGATGAGAAGGGCACCCCCAAGCCGAATCCGGCGCGCTGCCGCCGCTGCGGCACCTGTATGGGCTGTTGCCCGGAGCGCATTATCAACTTTTCCGATTACAGCATCGATAGTATCGGATCGATGGTCAAGGCCATTGGCGTGCCCTCTGAGGATGATTATGAGGAGCCACCGCTGCGTGTCCTCGGGCTGATCTGTGAAAATGACGCTTATCCGGCTTTGGATATCGCAGCGCTCAACCGGCTCTCGTATTCAGCCGATGTGCGCTTCATACCGGTCAGGTGCCTGGGGTCGGTCAATGTTATCTGGATCAAAGATGCACTGGCCCAGGGTATGGACGGTGTGTTTTTGATGGGCTGCAAACACGGCGACGACTACCAGTGTCATTTCGTCAAGGGCAGTGAGCTGGCCGAAATCCGTATGAAGAAAATCGGTGATGCCCTGGCGAGTCTGGCGCTTGAAGAAGAGCGTGTGGCCCAGTTTCAGGTGGCCATCGACGAGTATGAAAAACTTCCGCAAATCATCGATGATTTTGTGGCCTCTATTGAGGAAATGGGTCCGAATCCGTTCAAGGGATTCTAAGAATTGAATATTGAATACTGAATATTGAATATTTATTGAAATAAAGCCTGAAGAATTGAATAGAGCAAAGATGAAATGGATAGAAATCCTTAAATTTTCAATTGCCAATTTTCAATCTTCAATTCCGTAGGAGGTAAAAACATGGCTGAACCTTATGTGATTGAGCCTGATTTAGAGTTTATCAAGGAAGTTGGCGCCCTGGGGGGTGAAGACCTGAAAAAGTGCTATCAATGCGCAACCTGTTCGGTGGCCTGCGCCATTTCCCCGGATACCAAACCGTTTCCACGCAAAGAAATGATTGCCGCATCCTGGGGTTTAAAAGACAAGCTGGTCGGCAACTCCGACATCTGGTTATGCCACAATTGCGGCGACTGCTCGACGCGTTGTCCGCGGGAAGCCAAGCCCGGAGATGTCCTGGCGGCAGTCCGCACCTATGCCATCGGCGAATATGCCCGGCCCAAGTGGCTGGCAAAAGCGCTCAAGGATCCCAAAAAACTGCCGCTCTTGCTGGCCATCCCGGCGGTTCTTTTTCTGGTGGTGGGTACCATCACCGGATTGCTTGATTTTACGCCCGATCTGAGCCAGGGAATTGCGCATTATAAATTTTTCTCTACCTGGCTGGTGGACATACACATGGTGCCGGCCGCCATTTTTATGGTTGCTGTTTTTGCTCTGGGGCTCAAACGCTTTTTAGGCGATATTCATCAAAACGCCCTGGCCGAGGGTAAGACCACCCAGGAAAAGATTGAACCGGTCGGCTTTGTCAAGGCCCTGGTACGCGTCATCCCTACCATCATGACGCACAATAAGTTTTCACAATGTACTGAAAACAAGGACCGTCAGATCGCGCACCTGTTGACATTGTTTTCATTTATCGGCCTGTTTATCGTGACCTCGATCGTGTTCCTTTTGATTTATGGATCCTATCTGCTGCCCAGCGGTCCTGTTCACGGCCCCTGGTCTCAACTCAATCCGATAAAATGGCTGGCCAATATCAGCGGAATCGCGCTGATTGTCGGCACGATCCTTTTGATCAAAAGCCGTGCCGCCAAAAAAGATCAAAAATCGGACTACTGGGACTGGTATCTTGTTTACCTAGCCTTGGGGCTGGGGGTAACCGGTATGGGGACCGAGCTGGCACGGCTGGCGGGTTGGGCCTTTATCAGTTTTACAATATACTACGTGCATCTGATATTGGTATTTTGTCTGATCGCCTATCTGCCGTTTTCAAAAATGGCCCATTTTGTCTACCGCACGGTGGCGATGGCGTACAATGAATACGCCGGCCGAAATTTTTAATTGGCAAAGGCCCTTTTTCCGCTGAACTGTGTTCTCCGCGGGTTTTAGCCCTCACCGTACTTAAAGTACGCCTCAAGCTAAAACCCTTGTGCGGCCGGGCTCAGCGAAAAAATTGCGCATTCCCAATTAAAAATTTTCAAATAGCAAAATAAAAGGGAAGCAGATTCTGCTTCCCTTTTTTGATTATAGCTTCGATGGTTCAGAGGTTAGACAACACAAGATTGATGTCAGAAGCAACCTTTGAACCCTGAACCTCGTACCTATGAACCTTTGAACGTTGAACCCTGGAACCTGAAATGAAAAAGGGAGCCCGCCTTGCGGCGGCTCCCTTTTATTGAATCCTGCGCTTTTCAGATGATCAAATCAATCTCCGGTAGCAGCTCCATGCAGCTTGATCTCTACTTTGTCAGTCAGGCCCTCGTAGTATTCGCGCAGAATTTCAATGACTTCATCACGTCCAAAGTGATCCGGCAACGCCTCGCCTTCTGAAAGCATTTTACGCAGCATGGTTCCACTGAGCAAAACGCGATCATCTTTTTCGTGCGGGCAGGTCCGCAGCGATGCCATGCCGTCGCATTTGTAGCAGTAAAAGGTCCAGTCGATTTTCAAGGGTGTGCAAAGCAATGCTTTGCCTTCCTCTTCCGGAGTCGGGATTTTGTCAAAAATGGTCTGGGCTTCGAACATACCGTAAAAATCGCCCACACCGGCGTGGTCGCGGCCGATGATCATACGGGAACACCCATAGTTTTGCCGGAAAGTAGCATGCAGCAGGCCTTCTCGGGGGCCGGCGTAGCGCATATCCAGCGGGTAGCCGCCCTGAACGACCTTGTCTTGGACGAAATAATTTTTGACCAACGCATCAATGCATTTTACCCGAACGCTGGCGGGAATATCGCCCGGCTTCAGATTGCCGACCAGAGAATGGATAAAAACACCATCGCAGACCTCAACGGCAATTTTACACAGGTATTCGTGGGAGCGATGCATGGGGTTTCTTAGCTGTAGTGCGGCCACTTCGCTCCAACCGCGTTCTTCAAACATTTTACGGGATTCTTCCGGCCGCATATAGACGCCGGCGTATCGGGTGGGATATTCGCCTTCACTGAGCACCTTGACGGGCCCGGCCAGGTTTATATCTTTTTGCTCCATCACCATCTGAACTCCCGGATGATCGTCTTTGGCGATCTTCCAGAACTCCTCAGCCGTGGCGGTACCTTCGCCCATGTAAACTTTTTCACATTCGTATTTTTTATCAGCTTCGGTCATTTCGAATTTCTCGGTGACCGTCATGGTG
>JASFIG010000313.1:0-5794 GCA_050122795.1 Desulfobacterales bacterium | reverse complement strand
TCTTCCTTTTCAATAAGCGGGTATCGCAGCCACGATTTGAGCAAGCGCGCACCCATTGCGGTTCGGGTGTGATCCATAATGCCCATCAGGGTGCCGCGTCGGGTGTTGGAATGCAGGTTTTTTTCAAGTTCCAAATTACGGCAACTGGAATCATCCACCAGCAGGTAATGGCCCAGAGAATAGGTTTCCAGGTGTGTTAGATGCGCAATTTTTTGTTTCTGAGTCTCACGGACATAAAAAACCAGCGCACCGGCGGCCCGCACTCCGACGGGCAGCCCTTCACATCCGAAACCTTCCAATGAAATCGTGTTGAACTGTTCGGTAAGTCGGTTATAGCAGCGTTTGTAGTCAAATGCGCTGTCTTCCAAGTAGGTAATCGCACGTTCGGTCTGAGCGCCCCGTAAAGAGGCCATTTGCGGATCGGTTTTGGCTGAATCGGGCAGCAGGATCTCCCGTGCAGATATACGCAAAGATTCATCCACGATGGCTGTTTGATCAGCCGATTCAACCAGCCGGAAAAGACCGGTGGAAATGTCCAGATAGGACAAACCGAAATCATCGCCCTGGCGGGCGATAGCCAGCACAAAATTATGGGATCGTTTGTCTAAAAAAGAGTCGTCGATGATCATTCCGGGCGTAATGACACGCACGACGTCCCTTTTCACAAGTCCTTTGGCGATTGCCGGATCCTCTATTTGATCGCAAACCGCTACTTTGTAACCGTGATCGATCATTCGGGCAATGTAGCCGGAAACCGCGCGGTGGGGCACGCCGCACATGGGGACCGGAGACGCATCCTTTTTGTTCCTGGACGTCAACGTGATGTCCAATACACGTGAAGCCACCTGGGCATCTTCAAAAAACATCTCATAGAAATCACCCATTCGATAAAAGAGGATTGTATCCGGATAGGCCTCTTTTATGGAGAGGTACTGTTTTAGCATGGGGGTTAATTTAGGAGGGCTCATCAAATAATCTGCGACCAACAGGTTTTTGTCATTATGCTATAGGGCAGTTTTATAGTGGTTGTCAAAAAAACGTGCCGATAGCGGGATGTTTTTTTGCTACAGCTCTTATGCCGCCTTCCTTTTTTCGGAACATTATGATGACAAGCGCTACAACACCGAAGTGGGGACTATGACAAATATTTAATCCAAGTGCAAGCCAAGCGCGCTTCAACAAACAAAATATTAATAATTATATATAATTTCAATTTTTTATATTTATTTTTTTAAAGTGTGGCTTTAAATTATTATAGGTTGCCTTAATATGCTCTGGAATGACTCTGACCTCGCCAAATACCGTTAAGGCATTGGTGTCACCATACCAGCGGGGCACGATATGAAAATGCAAATGTTCCTCAACGCCGGCCCCGGCCACTTTACCCAGGTTTAGGCCGACATTGAATCCGTCGGGCTGCATGATCTTTTTTAGAATGGCCACCGATTGTTCCACGGTTGCCAGCAACGCGCCCATCTCTGATGTTTCCAATTGATCGAGGGCTGCAATATGTCTGACCGGAGCTACCAGAAGGTGGCCGTTGATGTAAGGGAATTTATTCATGATCACCAGCGTCACCCGGCCCTTGTAGAGCGTCAATTCATCTTGATCAGCCAATGCGGCACAGAATATACACTGCTTTTCTTTTTCACTCAGGATGTATTCAATCCGCCAGGGGGCCCACATGGTTTTCATGGCACAGACCTCAATTTGTTTGTCATATCGCACCGACCCAATTGGAACTGGATCCCGATTGGAATGCTGGAATTATCGTAAAATGTTTGGTTGAATTTGCAACGTTTAAATGGGGCAAAATTATGTTGGTCGGTATATAAAATGGCTGATTTACTTTTATTATTGCTATTCCATTTTTCCACTATTCCATTATTCCAAGTTTGTGGCAAAACCCATTTTTTAACGGATACAGATTATTTTTCTCCAGTTGCAAAACTCTGAATTATTTATTTAATTTACGGTGTTTGGGTGTAAAACTCAAGCGCTTTTTTGGTATGGTCAAATAGTGAAACCATTAACAAGTCAAATAGTTAAGAAATTGACCGGTGGCAAACTCAGATGCGCCGGATCGACAGGCGCAACTCATCGGGGCACTGACTGAGAAAATAGGCATCTGTCATCCCAGCGATAAAATCACGGACAATCTCTGCGCTGCTGTGGGCTTCGGTGTATGAAGGCGACATTCCGTTCAGAAATTGGCTGAAAATGACAGATGACATGTTCTTGCGTTTGATATCATTTAGATAGCGTTCAAACAGAACGTCAAAAAGACGCTTAAGTTTTGAAGAATGTACTTTTATCCTGGGATTTAGATAAATCCGTTCAAGGTTGAAATTCTTTAAGCCTTTCAAGGCTTCGGATACATCTGAACTGAATGTCACATAGTCTTTTTGAAAACTGTTCAGAATAATGTCTGTCACCAGATTAAAAACAATCGTGCCGTTGGTGCTGCCCAGACACGCAACACTGTCACGGGGCAAATCAGAGCGTTCAATCAAATTCAGCCGAATGGCATCTTCGATATCACGGCCGATATAGGCGATCGTGTCAGCCATGCGAACAACACATCCCTCTATTGTCATCGGCATCAGGCCGGTCCGGGAATCCTTTGTTTTAAGGGCCTGCTCGCGATCCAGAGAATCGAAGGATTTAGCGGCCACAGGTCGTAGCAGTTGATTGTGGACCTCGCCGTCGTGGCATAAAATACCATCAAGCGTTTGCAGACAGAGATTCCAGCCCAAGCCTTTACGTTCAACCTTATCTAAAAATTGGACGCTTTGCACATTGTGATGAAACGCACCGATTCCATGATGCCGGCACAACTCGGAAAGGCAGCGTTCGCCATCGTGACCAAAAGGCGCATGGCCGATATCATGACCCAGGGCAATGGCCTCGATCAGATCTTCGTTTAAGCTCAGATAACGGCCGATGGTGCGCGCAATTTTTGACACCAGCTGGACATGCAGCACACGATGGGTAATATGGTCATTTTTGATCAGGGAAAACACCTGCGTTTTATCGATATAGCGGGCATACGCATGGGCGTGCAGGATGCGATCAACATCAATTGAAAAAGACTGTCGATAATCAGTGTCTTTACGCTCTTCCCGTGAGCGGCGGACGGCATCAGCATCGCGCGCAGCCAACATTGACAATCTTTTGGCTTCCGCCTTATCCAGCTTACTGCGGGCCAGACCGATGATGTCCTTACTATATTTCTTCATTTGCTATCATGGATTCCATTAATCGATGGTAATCAAGACCTGCTTGCCGGAAACCTTCTTTGCCATATTTCATATTGGCTTCTAAAACATAAAAACGACCGTTGTGCTCACAGACATCAATGCCAACATCATCCCAACGGCAGGCTTGTGCAACCTGCAAAGCCAGATCTCTCGCGGCATCAGGGACATTATCCAGGCTGACGCGACCACCGACAGCCAGATTGCTGCGATATTCGTTGGGTGGGGCAATGCGCCAGTATGCGTGTATAATGCGATTTCCAATAACCACCACCCGTATATCCTGTTGAATGGGCAGATATTCCTGTATATACGCCGGCGTCACCTGATCAAGGTAATCGCGAAGTTCAGAATCATTTTGGATCAAAAAAACACCTCTGCCCAGAGCCGATCCCCGCGGGATTTTTGCAATAAACGGAAACGCAAAATGATCTAAAATCTTTCTTTTCTGTCGCTTACCGTAAAATACGCGCGTACGCGGATGGGGCAAATCAAGCAATTCGAACAATGCGGTTTGCTTTATTTTATCCTGGACACATTTATAGGTATGATAGCTCGGAAAGGTGGGTTTGCCGATCGTATCGAACAGGTCTGCATAAAAAGGGGTCGGATAATAAATTTTGTCGGCCCGACGAATAAGTTCAGCTTCCCGGGGGCTGTAATCCGAAAAATTGGATCTTACCCCCAGCGTGCGGACGTTTTGACATTTTTTTAACCGGGCCTCAAGGGCAATGACTTCTTTTGACATTTAGGTTCGCTAAGAATCAAATAATTGACGAAATTTTGCAAGACTTCTGCGCGTGTGGCTGCCGGGCCAAAACACTCGGTTGCATTGCGGGCATCGATGAAAATAATCGTGTGTTTCGAAAATATAATCCGGTATCCGCCCCCTCAGGCGGTCTTTTGAGACCGCAACAATGCGCACGTTGCATTGCAGGCAGCGTGAAAACGGCTTTGTTTGATCTGCCTTTAGTCCCAGCTCCCTGAAGATTTGCTCTATCTGTTGCTCAAGATGATCCGATTCAACGAAAATCATCCTGCGGGATGCAAACTGGATGCGAATGCGCCGGGTACGGGTCAACAGAATACGATCATTTTCCAATGTGTCAATAAATTTTTTGTCCGCCAAATCGCTTTCATACAGGGTGTCAAAACCCAACAGACGTAACCATTTGGTTAATCTGCCAAGTGTTCTTTCGGCTGCAAAGCACGGCGTCATAAAAGTCCATTCCCGGAATGAACGGTTTAACCGCCCTTTCCGGTCAATTCCTGGTAAGCCTGCTGAATTTCCTTGAATCGCCTTTCAGCGAGTGTTTTGAATTCATCTCCCAGATGTTCCAGTTTATCCGGATGGTATTTGCTCGCAAGCTCCCGGTAGGCGTGTTTAATTTCCTCGGTGGAGGCATTGCGGGAAACGCCCAGAATGCGGTACGGATCCCATGGTTGATCCCCTGAATCGGAACGGTCACTGTCGAAAAATTGCTCCTGACCGCTGCCGTTAAAGCCGCTGTCGGTGTGGTTATCAAAGCGTTGATGCTGGGCAAACTTCTTTGTCCGCAAGCCCAAAAATTTCCACAGCAATATCCAGATAATCAGATCATCCAGCCAACCCCAGCCAACCAAGAAATCCGGTAAAATATCATACGGATTCAGGGTATAAAGGCCAGCCAGTATTAAAAGTATCAGTTTCCACATGATCGGGCTTCGAATTGTTCTTGATTATACGGGTACGTTTTTCCGTCTCTAAAGGTAATACCGCCCGAATAGAAAGCCATGGATTAGTGCGGCAAAAACAAGGCGCTTAACCTGCTTTACTGAATGATGTTGCCCTCACTGCATTGGTTTTGATGACATAACTGCCGATTTCCTGGCCAATATGTCGGGCAACCACCGGGCATTTAACCTTCAGCATAAAAAAGATCGGCCGGCCGCTTGCGTGCAGGGTTTCATAGTTGCCCTGCCCTTTGGCAATTATCAAATCAGCTTTTGCAAATGCGGTTTTAAATTCCTGGGAGCACTCTGACAGCAGGGTTCCCGGTGCGTCCGATCCGTTGTCGATGACGCGCGTTCGATCCGCCATGCCGGTAGAGCAGGCGTCATCCATGGTCACATCATTGATAATGGGCGCGGCCCTGACCACATAGGTCACTCGATCCGGCTTTAATTGTTCGATAAACAAGCGGTCGAAAACGATTTCACCGCAATTGTCACCCAGATAAAGAATTGAGCTGGCTGTCCGGGCTGCCCGCTCCAGTAAACGAATATCCCCTTTCAGGTTTGCCGATAAGGCCAGTTCGATTGTTGCGGTTACCTGAGCGGATTCTAACATTCGACCGATCCCAAAATCGATCATATTGCCTGCCAGCGCCAGACGGGCGGCCGTTTCAAATCCGTTTTCAGCTGAACGGGTGCGCGCCTTTAGCCGTGGATACAGATCAAGCGCTATTTGATTAAATTGCTGTTTAAGCGCGCGGTAGGGATCCGAATTGCCGCTCAAGCGCTGGATGAGATGCTGAATCCTGCGCCCCATGACGACA
>JASFIG010000312.1:0-5800 GCA_050122795.1 Desulfobacterales bacterium | reverse complement strand
CGATATTCTGAAAGGTCCGGCCGATGCCCAGTGCAGCGCGCCGATGGGCGGCCAGGCGGGTAATGTCGCGGTCTTCAAAAAAAACCCGCCCCTCGTCGGGACGATAAAAGCCGCTGATGCTGTTTAGAATGGATGTCTTGCCGGCGCCGTTGGGCCCGATGATGGCGAAAACCTCGCCCGGAACGACCTCGAAGCTGACATCGGACAACACCTGCAGGCCACCGAAAGATAGAGAAAGGTTGCTGACCGCAAGAAGGCTCATGCGTTCTCTATAGCCTAAGGCGCGGCGATTCGCAAGACTGGAATAACGTCCGGGCTAAGATCCGAAAAACCGGTGGTAAACAGGCAGGATACGGAATCGTGATTACAGATTCAGCGCGCAATGGGCGGCACCCAGCAAAGAGGCTCTGTCGTTGAGAATCACCCGTACCGCAATTTTTTCCATAAATTCTTTAAAGCGGCCTTTGGCGCTGAAAGCGTGCCTGAAATCCGCAGTTTCGAGCGCGGGTAAGATTTTGGGGGGTATCCCGCCGCCCAGGTACAGACCGCCGGTGGTCATCCCGGTCAAAGCCAGATTGCCGGCGATGGATCCGAAGATGCGACAAAATCGCTGCAGCGCAGCCCGGCAAAGCGGATCATTGCCGTTGAGGGCGTTTTCGGAGATGACACGCGCAGGATCAGCCGCACGTATGGCCTGGTGGATTTGGGGTGATTCGGGAATGTCCCCGCCAGATTTAAGCCATTCATAAATATTGACCAATCCCCGGCCGGAAAGGACGTGCTCGGCACTGACGTGGCCGAAGCGGTCGCGCAGATACTGCCACAGGTCAATTTCGGATTCATCGGCAGGGGCAAAGCCGGCATGCCCGCCTTCGGAGGCCACCGGCCGGTAGCGGCCGTCCACAAAAACCAGCAGGGCCAGGCCCAGACCCGTACCCGGTGCCACCAGGCCGATGTTCTGGTTCTTGTGTACTTTTGCGCTGTTGAGCGCTTTGACCTCCCGGTGAGCGAGCAACGGGATGGCCATGGCCGTGCTGCCCAGATCGTTGATCAACCGCACCTGCGGCCAGCCGAAGCGCTTTTGCAGTTTTTGTTCCGATACCACCCAGGGCAGATTGGTGGTGCGGCAGACACCGTTGATGACCGGTCCGGCGATACCGAAGCAGGCTTTTTTGACCTTGGCCGGGTAGCGGTCAAGCATTTGATCAATGATCCCCTCGAGGCTGCGTGAGTGACGACTGGAAAATTTTGCAGTCGCCCGGGCCACGGGGCGCTGTTTACCGGCAACAAACAGACCCAGACGTGTTTTGGTGCCGCCGATATCACCGGCCAGCACACAGGCCTGTTTTTTTAGGGCTTTGATTTTGGATGTCGGCATCGCTTGCTACGTCAATCGTAATAGAGTATTTATGTAAATGAGCAGGCCCAAGGCACAGTGCTTCGAGCGCTTCAAAAATTACCGCCGCCACTTTAACAGAGTATCGAAGATTTTTTGCACCCGGGGCGTCAGGCGTGTCCGGTTGTAGGCGTCACCTGCTTTTTTGATGGCTTCTGCTTGAGTTGGATACGGATGTATCGTGCGCGCAATGGTGCCGAGTCCGGCACCGGCGGCCATGGCCACTGTAATTTCGGATATCATATCACCGGCGTGCCGGCAGACCATGGTGGCGCCCAGAATTTCATCCGTTCCTTTTTTAACATAAACATCCAGGAAACCGTCATCATCGCCCTCAAGGATGGCGCGATCGACCGTATTCATTGCAACGGTGATGGTGTCGACCGCAATGCCTTTTTCTTCAGCCTCACGGGGGTAAAGACCCACATGAGCCACTTCCGGATCGGTATAGGTACACCAGGGAACCGTCAGGGCGTCTGATTTGGAGCGACCGAAAAAGAGCGCATTTTGAATGACAATGCGCGCGGTGGCATCGGCGGTATGCGTAAATTTGTACGGAAAACAAATATCACCGGCGGCATAGATTCGCCGATTGGTGGTCTGCAGGCGCTCGTTGACCTGAACACCTTTTTTATCATATGCCACCCCGGCTGCTTCCAGATTCAAACCTTCCACATTCGGCGTGCGCCCGACGGCCAGCAGCAACCGCTCGACCACCTCATCGTAATGGGTGCCATGAGAGTCGACCACCAGATGAATGCCGTCGGCCTGCTTACGGACTTCCAGGTTCTTGCCGCAACATCGCAGTTTGACGCCATCTGTTTCCATTACCTTTGCAACAACTTCAGCCGCACGCGGCTCGTCATTGGGCATTATGCCATGCATGGCTTCGATCAAAATCACCTGACTGCCGAAACGGGCGAACGATTGCGCCAGCTCGCAGCCGATCGGCCCGGCGCCGATGACGCCCAATCGCCGGGGCAATTCGGTAAGGGAAAACACGGTTTCGTTGGTCAGAAAATCAACATCTGCCAGCCCGGGAATGGGCAGCTGCAGCGCACGCGAACCGGTCGCAATACAGGCTCTGGCAAATTTGAGCACCTTGCCGTCGACTTCAACCGTATCGGGTGATGTAAATCTGGCAGACCCCAGAAACACATCCATGCCGAGCCCGCTGAAGCGTTTGGCCGAGTCATGTTGACTGATATCGGCGCGCAGCCGTCGCAGGCGTTCCATGATGGCTGCAAAGTCAACGCGAACGCCATCGGGCACGCGTATACCGAATTGCCCGGCAGCGCGCACATCAGCTGCAGCGCGCGCAGCCCGGATCAGCGCCTTGGACGGCACACAGCCGACATTGAGGCAATCACCACCCATCAGGCCGCGTTCAATCAAGGCCACCTTGCCGCCCAGACCGGCGGTACCGGCGGCGGTGATCAGCCCGGCAGTGCCGGCCCCGATCACCACCATGTTGTAGCGGCCCTCGGGCTCGGGATTGACCCAGTCGACAGGATGCACATTTCCGATAAGGCGCTGGTTATGGGCGTCATAGGGCTGTGCCTGGGGAAGTTCACTCGGATCTACATTCATTTCAGATGAATTTAACATCAAAACACCTTTCGTTAAAATCGATCACAGCTGTTGACGGGCTGTCAACGAATATGGAAGGATTGTCCTACCAATTGCAACATAAGAAGACTAACTTCGGGTGTCAAAAAGATACCGTTCGATTTGGCAACACTGTCGTTTGCACATTCAAAACCTTACGTTTTTTTGTGAGGCAAAGCCACTTTTTATCATAGAGGCAATTGCGGCCCGATCCATAGATATTGACAAGCGCTTCTTCGTGGTTAACTAAACGAACATACACCCCGATAAGGATATCTCATGAAAATCACAGCAGAGCACCAGCGCTTAATCGAATACCGCCAGCGCAAAGCCAACTGGAAAAAATGGGGCCCGTATCTGAGTGAGCGTTCGTGGGGCACCGTTCGCGAAGATTACAGCACCGACGGCAGTGCCTGGGAATATTTTCCCCACGACCATGCTCGCAGCCGGGCTTATCGCTGGGGAGAGGACGGCATCGCCGGCATATCGGATCGTTTCCAATACCTGTGCTTTGCGATTGCCCTGTGGAACGGCAAAGATTCGATTTTGAAAGAGCGCATGTTCGGCCTGACCGGCGCCGAAGGCAACCACGGCGAAGATGTCAAAGAGTATTACTTTTACCTGGACAGCACACCGACCCACAGCTACATGAAAGCGCTGTATAAATACCCCCAGGACAAGTACCCCTATATCGATCTGGTAAACGAAAACAGGAGGCGGAATTTTCTGGATTTTGAATACGAGCTGCTGGATACCGGCGTCTTTCATGACAACCGCTACTTTGATGTATTCATCGAATACGCCAAGGCCGATGAACGCGATATTTTAATTCAGATTACGCTTGCCAATCGGGGACCGCAATCGGCCGTCTGCCATGTCCTGCCCACACTCTGGTTTCGCAATACCTGGAGCTGGGGATATGAAAACGGCCCCATGGGTGAGGTCAGGCAAAAACCGCATTTGAAGCAGATTCAAGAATCGGCGGATGCGGCGACGGTGGCTGCCGATCATTCAGCTACCGGATTATATTATCTTTACGCCGAAGATGCCCGGGAGCTCATTTTCACCGAAAATGAAACCAATTCAGAGCGCTTACCGGATATGCCCGGCAACCATCGGTTTAGCAAAGATGCTTTTCACCGTTACCTGGTGCACCATGAGAAAGGCGCCGTCAATCCCGAGCGCCAAGGCACCAAGATGGCAGCCGTGTACCGTACGGAACCGGCTTCCGGCCAGGACCACGTCATCCGATTGCGCCTCAGTCACAACGCCCTGCCGACGGCATTCGATGATTTTGACGCTATCTTTGAGAAGCGTCGCTTCGAAGCCGATGAATTTTATGCCGCGATTCAAAAACCACAGCTGAGCGAAGACGAAAAAAAAGTGCACCGGCAGGCACTGGCCGGCATGCTCTGGACCAAACAATTCTACTATTATAATGTGGAGCAATGGCTGCGGGGTGATCCAAGCTTCCGGTCGGTCCCGGCAGCCCGGCATACCGGGCGCAATCACGAGTGGCAGCATCTCTACAATTTCGATATTATCTCCATGCCCGATAAGTGGGAATACCCCTGGTACGCGGCCTGGGACCTGGCCTTTCATTGCCTTCCATTGGCCCTTGTCGATGCTGATTTCGCCAAGCGCCAGCTGGCATTGATGGCCCGCGAATGGTACATGCATCCCAACGGGCAGCTGCCGGCCTACGAGTGGAAGTTTGGTGACGTCAATCCACCCGTGCATGCCTGGGCGGCCTGGCGCGTTTATCAGATTGATGCCAGGCAAGAGGGCAGGGCCGACCTGGATTTCCTTGAAAGCATCTATCACAAGCTGCTGCTCAATTTTACGTGGTGGGTGAATAAAAAAGATGTAGAGGGCCACAATGTGTTCCAGGGCGGTTTTCTGGGATTGGATAACATCAGTGTATTCGATCGCAGCGCACCGTTGCCCACCGGCGGCCGTATTGATCAATCCGATGGGACCGCCTGGATGGGTTTTTACAGTCTGGTGATGCTCAAAATGGCTCTGGAGCTGGCCCGGCATAACCCCGTGTACCAGGACAGCGCCAGTAAATTTTTTGAACACTTTTTGCGCATTGCGCGCGCCATGACCGGTGAATATCGCCGGGGCGTCAGCCTGTGGAATGAAGAGGATGGTTTCTTTTATGATGCCCTGCATCTGCCGGATGGTGGAATCGTCCCCCTTAAGGTGCGCTCGCTGGTAGGCCTGATGCCGCTGCTGGCCGCGGAGACGCTGGAGGTCGATCTGATTGAAATGCTGCCGGAATTCAAGCGCCGCATGAACTGGTTTTTCCAGAACCGAATCTATCTCAGGGATGGCGGCCATGTCGCCTGCGTCAAATCACCGGGAAAACATTCGCGCCGGCTGCTGTCAATTGTCAATCGGGATCACCTGATTCGCGTTCTCCGGCCCATGCTCGCTGAAAACGAATTTCTTTCTGAATTCGGCATCCGATCTGTTTCCAAATATCACAAAAACCATCCCTACACCTTTCATGTCAATGGCACTGCCCACACCATCCATTACCAGCCGGCTGAATCTGAAAGCGGTCTGTTTGGCGGCAATTCCAACTGGCGCGGACCGATCTGGTTTCCGATTAATTATTTGCTGATTGAAGCCCTGCAGAAATTTAACCACTATTTTGGCGACGACCTAAAAGTCGAGTGCCCCACCGGCTCGGGCAACATGATGAATCTGGGTCAGGTTGCCACTGAACTGTCGCGACGGTTGATTAAGCTTTTTTTACGCAACCGCAACGGTCGCCGGCCGATATACGGC
>JASFIG010000311.1:0-5808 GCA_050122795.1 Desulfobacterales bacterium | reverse complement strand
GCGGCGTTTTTTCTTTCGATTCGCCTCCAATTGAGATCGCACAATTTCCAATTCCCGCCGGTTGTTCATTATATCTTTGATAACCTTTTCGTCCTGGGCCAGGATTTGCTCGATGGCTCTTTTGCGCCGGAGCAGATCTAGCAGATTTTCAGCCGAAGCCAGTACCTGGAATTTTCCCAGCCGGTTCAATTTATACAGCGCAACCAAGCGATTGGCCACATACTGCTCATTGGCCTTTATCTGTTCAGCGAGATTCTCAGATGCCGCCGTTGAATCCGATATCATCTTATTGAGGCGGTCTATTTCGCGGCTAATGGTGGTATTGCGTTTGCGCGAACGATCTAAATTTCGATCCGCCCTGTTTAACTGTTGAATAATATCACTTTCCTTATGGGCAAACTTTTTAATTTTGGCTCTGCCTTTTTCGATTTCACGACTGATATCCTGAGCCTTTTTTTTGTATTCATCAATCGGCGCTTCGGTTTCCTGAGCCTTTATCAAGGGACTGGCTGCAACGATCAAAAGGCAGCCCGCCGCCACGAAAAGACTTCGAATCTCTTTGTATTTTTTTGCCAAGCGGTCGTTCATAGAAGTCATTTAGCCAATAATAAAAAATTATCACGAAAACACGAAATAGAAAAGGCACGCCATCTTATTTTTTTTCGGAACATATTTATGACTATCGGTATAAATACTGTTTCAGAGAAAGGTAAGAGCCAAACCATCCGACCAGCATGCTGATCAAAATGATACTTCCCACCATTAGCGGGGACAAAAAGCGAATGCTGAACAGGCCGGAAAAAGACCCCGGCTCGATATTGGATACCATATACCAGTAGCCTGCAAACAAGATGCACAAACCGATTACCGCACCGGCAGCACCCTGCATGAGTCCCTGAAAGTAAAACGGAATCTTGATAAAATGCTCGGCTGCACCCACCAGCCGCATGATTTCGATTTCGTCCCGTCTGGAATAGATGACCAGGCGGATGGTATTGGCCACGATAAACACAGCTGCCATGAAAAAAATCGCGCACATGGTATAGCCGGCCAGTGTAAACAAATTAAAAACCTGGCTAAAACGTCCGAGCCACTGCTGCCCGTATTCTACTTCTTGAACCGCATCCAGGGCTTTAATTTGAGCGGCCAGAGCCTCCAGTTTTTCCCAGCGCTGAAATTTGGCATCTAATTGGGTTTCAAATGCATCGGGCAGGGGGTTTTCGGCCAGATTTTCAAAAAGAGAGGCCTGTCGTTTCATCTGAGACTTTAAGTGTCGCAGCGCGGCTTCTTTTGAGATGAACTTTATGCCCTTAACACCCTCCAGAGATTTGATTTGTCGACCCACATCCGGCATCTCTGACGGCACCACATCCGGTTTCATATAGACCATGATCCGCAGCCCTTTTTTCCAGAAATTCATCATATCACTGGTATTGACGAAAAACAGAATAAAGGTGCTGACAATCAGGATGGATAGTGAAATGGTCAATAGGGTAATGAGGTTTAACAGCCGGTTGTTGCGAAAGTCTTCAAGGGCTCTTTTAAAAAATAGAATTATCATAATGCTTTTCGACGACGGACGATCCTTCCAGTCTTCCCTCATTTAAATACAGCACGCGTCCCCCGGTCTTGCGAATGAGCGTTTTATCATGCGTTGCGATAATGACGGTGGCGCCCCGGATATGTACGCCATTGAGCAACTTCATTATGGAATGGGCAGAATCGTCATCGAGGCTACCGGTGGGTTCATCGGCCAGTATAATTTTAGGATCACCGATGATGGCGCGCGCAATCGCAACCCGCTGCTGTTCACCCCCGGACAAACTTGGCGGAAAGGCGGTTTGGCGATCCTCCATGCCGACCAGTCGAAGCACACCGTTGACTCTTTTGTGAATCAAACGTCTTTTCTTACCCGCAGCTTCAAGCACCAGCGAAACGTTATCAAAAACGGTTCGGTTGGCAATCAGTTTATAATCCTGGAAGATAATACCGAATTTTCTGCGCAGAAATGCTAAGCGCTTGCGAGGAATACGGGAAAGATTCATTCCATCGATCAGGACCTGACCTTCCGATACCGGTTCAGCCAAATACAGCAGCTTGAGCAGCGTGGTTTTTCCTGCTCCGCTGGCGCCGGTCAGAAAAACGAAATCATTTTTAAAAATATCAAGCGTAATATCGATCAGGGCTTTTTTGGTACCGTAATTGCGATGAACATGGAACATCCGGATTATGGAGCGTTTCTCATCTGTATCAATCATTCCATCACTTCCTGCCCCATCGCACGGTAAAGGGTGGCTTTGGCAATCTTAAAGTTGTAGAGGGCGTTAAAATAATTGGTCAGGGTATCGGACAGCAATGTCTGGGCATCCAGCACATCGGTCGTGGTGGCCACCTGTTCTTTAAACCGTTCCTGGTTTATTCGGAAGTTTTCCTTGGCTTGCTCGATGGCTTTTTCAACGGTGATGATATTTTGTTCGCTTTCGCGAGTGCGCAGATAGGCTGTTTTAACCTCCAGTTCAATGTTGTCCAGGATTTGCTCCTGGCGATATTGCGCCTGTGAAAGACGGTGCAATTTTTCCCGAACGCCAAAGTGGGTTCGACCCCACTCCCAGAAGTCCCATTCGGCTGTGGCTCGAATATTCCAGTTTCTTGCATCCGAGATGCCTTCCCCGCCGCTGACTTCCCAATCATCACCGCTGCGAATGTATTCTCCTCTTAGATTGACTGACGGCATGTAATCCTTTCTGGCCAGGTCAACCTCTTTTTCAGCAATTTCAACGTCGAGATCTGCCACTGTGATTTCAAGCCGGTTATTGGTGGCCGTATTCAGGCAGTATTCGAAATCATGCACAAAAGGTGTATAATCAAGGACGTCCTGCAGCTCCACCGGTGCATTCACCCGGCGCCGCAGGAGTGTATTGAACTGGGATTTGGCGATCGCCAGATCATTGAGGGCCACAATAAGGTCCTGCCGGGCATTGGCCAGCGTAGCCTGGGACTCGAGCAAATCATTGAGCGGGGACATTCCGACCTCATAAAAATTTTCAGCCACCTCTTTCTGGGCAGCGATCTGGGTCACCCGCTGTTTGGCAACGTCCAGCAGTTTTAACGCTTTTAAAACCGAGAAAAAGGCATTTTTGGCATCCAGAATCACATCCTGCCGCGTGATTCGTTCGCTAAATTCAGCTGCGTCCAAGCCCATGTCAGCGATTCGATACTGGTTGATCAGCGAAAACCCTCTGAATATCGGCTGGTTAAATGAGGTCACAAATGTATATTCATCATCGGGACGAACGACAAAATCAGGGCCGGGCCCAATTCCGGTCAGTTGCTGGGTTTGTTCCCTGTTACGATGGACATAGTCATAGGTGGAGCTGAGAGTCGGGAAAAATTGAGTGATGCTTGCCTTGCGATTTTCTTGAGCGGCCCTGACCTCTTCCTGGGATTGTTTCAAGTTTAAATTGGCATCAATGGCCATTTTAATCGTATCGGCCAGAGAAAACACCTCAGGTGGATCATCAGCTGTAGATACCGCCGGAATTATCAGGATGGTTGCACCGAGCACAAATAAAAATAGATTCCAAAGAAACCTGTTTTTTAGTATCATCTGTCATCCTCTATGAAATTAATGCAAACCTTTTTACAGATACGAATTGACCGCCTGTGATTTTACTGTTACAAATCTCGGTGAGTTCAGGGAGTGCCTTTCCGGGTTTTCCTTGCTTAAAGCCTCCGCTATACCCCATTAACAGGCTTCTTTCTATTTAGTGGAGGCTTTTTTATATCCAATCATGCTTTTAAAATCAATATTTTCTTGGCATTCGGCCCCAATCGAATTTTCCAGTGTGTGCAACCAAAACCGGGGATGAAAAGGGAAAAAAATGAAACGCCAAAACATAAAATAATGGCAGCATGAAAATGAAAACAGAATTAATCGATTTGTTGTGTCAAAAGTCATTCAAGTTCAGCCAGGAGCCGATTTATAAACTGGTGTCGGGCCGCATGAGCCAGTTTTACGTCAATTGCAAACCGGTTACGCTTTGTGCCAGGGGCATGTTTTTGGCAGGGCACCTGTTATTTGACGCGATCAAAGACGACGATGTCACCGCCATCGGTGGACTGACTTTCGGCGCCGATCCACTGGCAGTCGCCACCGCCTTTACCTCTGAATTAAAGAATAGACCGATTAATGCGTTTTCTATTCGCAAGACCCGCAAAGATCACGGAATGATTCGCTGGATTGAAGGGGATATCCAACCGGGTGAACGGGTGGCTATTATTGATGATGTGGCCACAACCGGCGGCTCCACCATAAAAGCCATCGAACGGGCCCACGCCGAGGGTCTTGAAGTTGTCAGGGCGGTGATTTTTGTCGATCGACAGGAAGGCGGCATTCAGAATATAAAACAGCACGTTTCGAAGGTATCCAGTATTATCACCAGAGACGAGCTGGTTGAACGGTATCAGGCCCTTCATAAAGGGCCAGGTTCATAGGTTCAGGGTTCAAAGGTTCAAAAGTTAAATAACAGCAGAAAGAGTGTTCTGAGGCAATACCGAAACACAAGGATCAGCAACCAGCCTGCGATAAGCCTAATTGGATCCGAAACCATTGAACCCCTGAACCCAGAACGCTGAACCTATATGTTGTTTGACGCCTCGGAAGTATTTAAACGGATTTATTGTAAAGAAAAGCCTCCAAACCTTCACTTCACGATATAGGTGGCACACGCATCATCGGATTCCCAGGCGGTGACCCGGCTAATGCGGATCGAAGGATCATCGATTCTGGTTTGAAGTTCGGTGGCCACAAAATAAGCAATATTTTCCGATGATGGTTTTCCGTCTGGTATATAATCGAGCTCATTTAAAAATTTGTGGTCCAATTTTTTGATGACATCCGCCAGATGGGCTTTGATCTCCCCGAAATCCATCAGCACACCACCGGCATTTAATTGATCTCCAATGACATATACCTCAACCTTCCAATTGTGGCCGTGCATATTTTCACATTTGGACCCGACCATTGTTAGCTGATGCGCTGCGGCAAAACGTGTGACGACTTTTAGTTCAAACATTTCATTAACCCCAAAATTTGAAACACGAATTGCGAAATCGACTCGGCTGCCCTCGGCCATGAGCTCGGGCCGAATGGAGCTCGTCGCAGGCCGAAACAATTCCTGAGACCAAAATTCAAATTTCCAAAACTTTAGAATTTATCTCGTTTGATATTTGAATTTGTTTCGTGCTTCGATATTAGAGATTCGAATTTACAGGATGAGGTTAGCTGCAATTAGAGATTTTTATCCTGCCATAAAATTACTGCAAAAAGGAATTATTTTTTTAAAACTAGCCGGTTGCTTTATTGGCATCGCCTTTAAGAATATTTTTTATTTTGTGAGAGATTTTTTTGCCCTCGAGTTTGGCAAATTCCTTTAAAAGCGTTTCCTGCTTTTTGGTAAGATGGGTTGGTGTCTTAACGGCGACCTGGATGATTTGATCACCCCGTTGGGCTGTTCTTAACGATGGAATGCCTTCCCCATGGAAATAAAAAATATCACCGGGCTGCGTGCCTTTTGGAACTTTCAGCGTTTTGTTACCGTTTAAAGTCGGCACGCTGATTTTATCTCCCAGGGCAGCCTGGACAAATGAGATCGGGATCTCACAAATGATATCGGTATCCCGCCGTTTGAAAAACTCATGCGGCTTGACATGGATAAACACATATAAATCACCAGGGGGGCCACCAAAGACACCCGGCTCTCCCTCTCCGGTCAGGCGCAACCGTGAGCCGTTATCAACACCGGCCGG
>JASFIG010000310.1:0-5827 GCA_050122795.1 Desulfobacterales bacterium | reverse complement strand
GTGTTCTGGCCGATGCCGTCATGGGCAGCGTGTCGCGGCGGGTGGTCAGGCGCTGTAAAAAACCGGTATTGGTGATTCGACTTCCCGAGTAAAAATTGGTTTAAGAAACCAATTTTTGTTATTGGCCTCTGGCGGCCTTTATTTCGGCTTCGGGCCGCCAGTTTTCAGGTGCTTTAAGTTCCAGCAGATCGTGATAGATGGGGAAGGGATATTTGGGATCGTCGGCCACCCGCCCGAAGTAGGTCGAACAGCTCAATTGATTGTCGATGGTGCGGAAAAAGAGCTTCCCGCGGGTGGTATCAATGGTCATTCCTTTCATGGCATCTTTGATTTTTTCGACATCGATGCTGCCCGCTTTTTCAACCCCCTGTTTGAGGGCATAAACGCCGTCATAGGCCATGATGGTCCAATCGCTGGGATAGGTGCCGAACTTGGCCTTATAGGTGTCCACCAGTTTGGCCATCATCGGAACATCCAGGTGGGCAAAAAATGGCGCCCGGGTCCTGCCGTACTGGTCTCTACGAATGCTTCTGGCCTGTGATTTCAATTCGGTCAGGCTGACGAGGCCGCCCGGATATTCAACCTGCTTGAATAATCGGTAGTCCCTGGCATCCCTCATCCAGTAAGCATTGTCTGTCCCGGCAATGGAGCCGAGGACAAAATCAGGCTTCCGGGCCAGAATATCCACAATAAAAGAATTAAACCGCGATTGTCCCAATCTCGGCCAGTAGGTGTTCAGCAGTTCCAAATTCGGTGCGAGCTGTCTTAAAAGGTCGACCTGCACCTCCTGGCTGGAACGGCCCCAGGCATAGTCGGAGGCAATCGTCGCATATTTTGTCCAGTTATTTTTGCGGGCCAGATTGGCTACTCCGACGACTACGCCCTTTGACATCATATAGGTGTTGGGGACAACCGAATAGGTATAGGGACTGGGATCCATCTTGGTGATATTTTCAGAGTTACTGATCGTGGCAATGTGCAACACTCTGTTTTGACGGCATATGGGTTTGATGGCCAGGGCCGTCGCACTGGAATAGGTTGCGATAATCGCTCGCACCTTATCGTTTTGAATCAGATCTTCGACCACCTTTCGGGCGACTTCCGGCTGGGTCTGCGTATCTCTGATAAAAAGTCTAATCCGGTACTCTCCGAGTAAGCCGCCGGAAGCATTGATCTCATTGACCGCAATTTCGATGCCTTCCACCGCTTCCTTTGAGTAGGGAGCTCCGGTTCCGGACAGGCCCAGAGCAACGCCAAGATGGAAAGGTTCGCCGGCAAAAGCGCTGTCATAGAGCGTAATCCCAGGTAAAATAATTGACAAAATAACGGAAATGACGATGAGATATTTAGTTTTCACGAGGCACCTCCTCATCAAAGTCACGTTGTGGGCGGCGCTGCCCTATATGACAGCCGGGAACCTTTGGTCTCCAGAGCGTGACAGGACGCCGTTTTGGGTTTAGCCGTAAGCCAGGGCCGGCAGCCAGATGACCAGCTGCGGCCAGATCGCAATGATAACCAGTCCGATCAGCTGCAGGATGATAAACGGCACCACGCCTTTATAAATATCAACCAGTTCCACTTCAGGCGGCGCCACACCTTTGAGATAGAAAAGGGCAAATCCGACAGGAGGGGTTAAAAATGAGGTTTGCAAACTTACGGCAATCAGCACCACAAACCAGACCAGCTCAGGGTTATCCACGACGCCGTGCCCCTCGATTTGAAATCCAAGGTTGGAAACAACCGGCGCGATCAAGGGTAAGACGATGAGGGTGATTTCGATCCAATCCAGAAAAAAACCGAGCAAAAATACGGCTCCCAGGATGACAGCCATGATGCCATAGGGCCCCAGCGGGATTCCGGTCAGAATTCTTTCAATGAATTCATCGCCTCCCAGACTGCGCAGCACCAGGGCAAAACAGGTGGCCCCCAGAAAGATAGCGAAAATATAGGCGGTGGTGTTAAAGCAGGCCTTCATGACTTCGACGATGACCTTGAAATTGAGCTTCTTATTCATAGCCGCTAGAATGGTGGCGCCCAGAGCGCCCACACCGCTGGCTTCGGTAGGGGTGGTAATGCCGGCAAATATGGAGCCCAGTACAGCAACAATCAGGGCCGCCGGGGGTAAAATACTTTTGATAACATCCCAGATCATGCGCCAGGCAATCGGCTGGCGCTCGGGATCGAGAGGCGCTGCTTTGGGCCTTAAGAAACTAAAGATCAGAATATAGGTAATGTACAAGGAGCCGAGGATGAAGCCGGGCACAACGGCGCCCATAAATAAATCCCCCACAGACAGCCCCAGCTGATCGGCCATGATGACCAGCATGATACTGGGCGGTATCAGGATGCCCAGGGTGCCGGAGCCGGCGATGGTCCCCAGGGCCAGGGTTTTAGAATACCCTTGCTTCATCATGGCCGGCAGTGAGAGCAGCCCCAGCAACACCACCGAGGCCCCGATAATGCCGGTCGAGGCCGCCAGGATGATGCCGATGGTGGTCACCGACACGGCCAGCCCGCCGCGCACTTTGCCGAACAGGCTCTGCATGGACTTCATCATGACTTCAGCGATACCCGAGCGATCGAGCATCAGGCCCATGAAAATGAACATGGGCAAAGCCACCAGGACCCAGTTGTCCATAAATTTATAAATTCGATTAACCACCATCCCCAGCGTCAGGTAGTCCAGCCCGGTAATGGTGCCAAACCAGAGATCTGAATAATAGCCCACCAGGGTAAAAATCATGGCCACGCCCCCCAGCACCCAGGCAACCGGGAAACCGGTGAACAAAAGTCCGACAAATGTCAAGAACATAGCAATGACGAGGTAATCATTGAATTCCATGATTTATGTTCTCCTCAGGGAAAGAAACGTACGAACCGCACGCGAAACGGTGGCCACCCCCAGCAGGGCAAATGTGATTGGAATCACGCTTTTTATTGCCCAGCGCCAGGGCAGTCCCATGGGAGCATCGGAACGTTCGTTGACCCGCCAGGATTCATAGACAAAGTCCAGACTCTGGTGAAAGATGATAATGATAAAGGGCAACAGCAGAAATACGGTGCCGAACAGGTCCCAGCGGTATTTCCATTTTTGGGAAAGGCGGGCGTGGATGATATCGACCCGGATGTGTGAATCCATCATCTGGGCATAAGAGGCCCCGAACATGATCCCCAGGGCATACAGATGCCACTGCAATTCTTCCAGGACAACCAGGCCGCGGCCGAATCCATAGCGCAAAACGACCTGCAAAATGATGACGAGAATCAGGATGCCATTGGACCACATAACCACATGTCCAATGGAGCGGATGACCGCATCCAGGGCGTCGCAAAACTTGTTGGGAACCTGTTCCTGGTTGACTTCAGCGTTCATGGTGATCTCCTCGAAGTATAGGGACTTTGGTGAATCATCCCGTCGCTTCAATCATTGACCGGAGGTTTGGCATGAGCGGCGCGGTAGTCGATACACGCGAACGTATCCGCGCCGCTCCGAAAAGATTCTTTAAGCAGCCAGACTACTTAACCGGTTTGGGCCTCGGCAGGAACCCGTATGACTGCCAGAAGCTGTAATTGGCGCGAAATGCGCTGAGATCATCCCAGGCTTCCTTAAACATCGGAGATTGAGCGGACAGTTCAGTCGCGACTTCCTGCCAGGACTTTTTGAAGGCGTCCAGCATGTCATCCGACCAGTAGTGAAGCGTCACGCCGCGCTGTTCGACATTTTCCTTGATCACCTGTCCCTGAATAGCCTCGGTATAAGCAAAGGAATCGGCCGTCGCGGCCACACACATCATTTCAATGATCATCTTCTGTTGATCGCTCAGGCCGTTCCAGACATCCTTGTTGATCAGCAGCTCAAAGAGTGTCGCCTGTTGATGCCAGCCGGGGAAATAATTATGTTTAACCACTTTGTAAAAACCGAGACGGGCGTCGATGGCAGGCATCGAGAATTCGGTCGCGTCAATGGCTTTTTTCTCCAGAGCCGGAAAAATTTCACCGCCCGGTAGCAGACTGACCGAAACGCCCAGTTTCTGCACGGCCTTGCCGCCCAGGCCATAAAATCGCATCTTTAATCCTTTGAGGTCATCGATGGAATTGATCGGACTGGCGAACCAGCCGGATGTTTCCGGTGCGATAATACCGCAGGGTATCACGTGCACGTTATAGCCGGCATCATCATACATTTTCTGGTAAAGTTTGCGACCGTTTCCGTACCACATCCAAGCCAGAAATTCGCCGGCTTCAGGTCCGAACGGAACGGTGGAAAAAATGGATGCACCCGGTATCTTGCCTTCCCAGTAACCCGATATGCTGTAACCGGCATTGACTTTTCCTTTCGAGACCGATTCCAGGATCTCAAACGGGGCAACAAGTTTCCCCGGTTCGTACACCTTCATTTTTACGCTGCCGCCGCTGGCAAGGTCGATTCTGTCTTCTATCCATTTAATCGTTGAGCCCAAACCCGGCAAAGCAGTGGCAAAACAGATGGGCACTTTCAACAAGACCGGTTTATCCTTGGCAAGTGCTGGGCCGGCTGAAAAACTAAAAACAGCTCCGAACAGAAATAAGCAAGTAATAACCATACTCAGTTTTTTCATTACGATTTTCTCCTTTCTACCTGATTTTTATTTCTGGATTTTGAGCTCGTTGGAAATGGATAGGCTAAGGTAAAAACGATCACCTCCCCCCTTTAGTAGCTTTAGTCGTCAGAAAATGCAAGTATCGTTTCAGTTATATTGGAGCGGATATTAGAATTGCAGCATCTTACCCTCCTTTGGGGAAGGTATTAAGATTTTTTTTGGGCATACGTTCGCACCATACCCCCATCAAATAACAGGTCACCGCCGATTAGATATTTAGCAAAGCGTGAAAACCCGAAAATAAACAGGTTGGCCACCTCGATTGGCGCCATCATTTCCTTGATCCGGGAAAAACCCATCATGACGTCGCGCACAACCGCCTCGGGCGTAATCCCCCGTTGTTCGGCCTGAGCGGGTATCTGATTTAATGTCAAGGCTGTTTTGACAAAGCCGGTGCTGACGGTAAATGAGCGAATCTTACCCTCGCCTTCGGCGGCAATCGACTGGGTCAGGGCCCTCAATCCAAACTTGGTGATATTGTACACCGGCTTGTTAAGCGTGCTGATATGGGCGTGAACGGAGGCCATATTGCCGATGGCGCCCACGCCGTCACTGCTTTTTCTGATGTGCGGAAGGCACAATTTGGAAAGATAAAAAGGCGCCCGCAGCATCAATTTTTGCATGTAATCATATGTTTCCATCGGAAAATTGTCGACCGAATCAATGTGCTGAATGCCGGCAATATTGGCCACGAATTTAATGTTGCCCAGTTTAGCCGCCTCTGCGACCGCATGCTCGATATCCGTGTCCCGGCACAGATCGGTTTTGACAAAAATCATCTGCCCGCCCATGTCGCGGGCCATCTTCTGGGTTTTTTTGCCTTCTGTTTCGTTAACATCCAGCCCGACCGTCATCAAATTGTTGGCGGCAGCGGCGACGGCTGTTGCGCGCCCGATGCCGGTTCCAGAACCCGTAACAATGCAGACGTTGCGGGTGTTGAAATTGTCATCATCCAAAATCAATATCTCATTACGTTTGATCTCGGGCTCACGGATGTCCATTGAATTCCCCCTTGAAAGAAGCTGCGATTCGAATGATCAGACTTGGTTAAACGATGGGTTCAATTAAAATCTGCAAATTTTGGACCAAAAGGTTGGATGAATTCAAATGGTGTTAGATCCAATTTATCCATTTCTAATGGCAGAACGGGTGTTGTTTTATGAGCGACATTCATTTTTTTCTCGACA
>JASFIG010000309.1:0-5865 GCA_050122795.1 Desulfobacterales bacterium | reverse complement strand
CGCGTTGCGCGCTGCGCATCGCGCGTCATCCGAAACACGAAACACGAAACACGAAACACAAATTATGACCCAACGGGAAAAAATAATTGTCGGTTTAATGCTGCTCACAGTGGCTTATGGCATTTACGCGCTGTTCTTTGAAGGCAAAGGTAAGAGCGCTTCCATCGAGCCGGCCACCGTCAGCTCTGCCGCTCAGCTGAAGAATTTAAATGCCTTTATTACCAAGGTTGCCGAAGCATCCAAGGCCGGGCTGTCAAAAGAAGATAAATATATCATTTCGCGGGCTGAAATCGAATGGAAGCAGGACCCGCTGATTACAGCCGAATTAACCGATCGGCCCCGGGATGAAATTAAAAAGCAACAACAGGTGAGCCAGGCAGCAGGCCCACGCCCCAATCTCACTTACACGGGCTTTATGCAAATGGGTGACAGGCGGTTCGCCATCATTAACGGGTTTGAGTATGCCCCCGGGGATCAGCTTATAGATGGTGGGTATAAGGTTAGCAGTGTCACGCCGAGTAAGGTCGTCATTGTTTCAACAGACGGTAGCAATAGAAAGTTTATTTTTCCACTGGAAGAATAACCATCAGGGTGAGAACTTATGAACAGATTCGAACAAAAAAACAGGCTAATGCGGATGATCGTTGCACTGGTTATCTCCTTTTTGTTGATCGGCGGCTGTGCCAGCCCCAAACTGGAGAAACAGGATCCATTCTTTGATGAGTGGAAAACCAAGGCAGAAACATCCAAAGGGTATTCGCCGGGCAAACCCAAGCCGAGGAGCGAGCAACCGGCCATCATCAAGCCCAAGGTAATGCCCAGGGAAATTAAAATTGATGAGGCCGACGAAAAACCGCTGCCCAATCGCAAGATCAGCCTCAAGATGACCGACATTGATGTGTCGGTCGTATTGCGTGCATTGGCCCGTGCCTCGGATCAGAATATTATCGTCAGTGAGGCGGTTACCGGTAAGATCAACATCAATATCACCCAGGCACCCTGGGACCAGGTGTTCCTGGGTATTCTGCGCACCCAGGGCCTGAGCTACGCCTGGGAGGGAGAAATCATCCGGATCATGACCGCCGACGATATGGAGGAAGACCTCAAGCGCCAGTCGCGCCAGCGGGAGCTGACGCTGACCGAGCAACCGCTAACGCGCATCGTACCGGTTCGATATGCCACTGCGGATAATTTGAAAGATAACCTTGAAAAGTTTCTGACGCTCGATAAGGACGGCAACCCCATCGGCTCTATTTTGGTCGACAGCCATACCAACTCTCTGATCATCCAGGCCATCCGCGCCGACATGAAAAACATCGTGGCCGTCGTTGATCAGCTTGACAAGCCCACACCCCAGGTGCTGATAGAGGCCTATATCGTTGAAGCCAACAAGGACGTGGCTCGTGAACTGGGTATCCAGTGGGGCGGACTGGTGCGCACCGGTTCCCTGGGCACCGGTACCGGTTTTGGCACCGGAGCAGACAACAATGCGATAGGTGGGGATATCGGAACAGCCGTCAATCCAACCTCAGGCAATGTGGTTAATTTACCGGCTCAGTCGCTGAGCGGCTTCGAGCCCTTTTCTTTGGGACTTATTTATCAGAACGTGGGTGACGTCCTGTTGAGCGCACAACTTTCGGCTTTGCAGGACAAGGGCAAGCTCAATATTCTGTCCAGCCCGTCGATTACCACCCTGGACAATCAAACGGCGTTTATTGAAAGCGGTGAGGATATCCCCTTTCAGACTGTGGAAGACGGTGAGGTCAACGTCGAATTCAAAAAGGCGGTGCTGAGCTTAAAAGTCACGCCGCATGTCATCGATGACCGAACCCTGAAAATGTACGTCAATGTGCACAAAGATGAAGCCGATTTTTCCAGAACGGTACTCGGCAACCCGACCATTATCACTAAAAACGCCGAAACCAACGTCATTCAGCTGGATGGTCAGACAATTGTCATTGGTGGTTTAAATAAGGAAACCACCGCTCGCTCCGACACCGGCGTTCCGTATCTGGAAGATATCCCCGGGCTGGGCTATCTGTTCAAGCGTAAAAGCACCGACGATCGGCTTGAGGATCTGCTGATATTTATCACTCCGCACATCCTGGAGCCGGCCGCACCGGGCAGTTAAACCATCCGGCGATGCAGGGATCAAGATTGATTCGATCCATCAGGAGGAAAAGCCAAAACCAAAATTCGAGTGCCTAAGTTAAACGTGCTCAAGCGCCGCAGGCGATATCTGGAACCGTCATATTTTTCTCCCCGTGCTTTTTAGATGACATCGACAATTTCCGGCACCCCTTTTTACCAACATTGCAATGGATTATTTCAATATTTTAAATTTAAAGCAGGAGCCTTTTTCAAACTCACCGGATCCTGATTTTTTCTTTCATTCCCGCGAGCACCAGGAATGCTTGCAGAAGCTGGAACTGTCATTGCTGTTGCGCCGGGGATTGAACGTCATCATCGGTGACGTCGGTACCGGTAAAACCACGCTCTGCCGTCAACTCATTCGGCGCTTTGCCCGACGCGATGAAATCACCACCCACCTGATATTAGATCCCCATTTTGCAGATGCCCCGGAATTGCTGACCACAGTCGGCAGGATGCTGATGGGCAATGAGGTCAAGCTAGCCGCCAACGAATGGCAAATCAAAGAGCAAATCAAGCAACACCTGTTTAAAAGCGGCGTCAAAGAGGATAAAACCACGGTGCTGATCATCGACGAAGGCCAAAAGATCCCGCCTTTTTGTCTGGAAATTCTACGAGAATTCCTCAATTATGAAACCAACGAATTCAAGTTATTACAAATCATTATTTTTGCACAGGAAGAATTCGAAAATACCATAAAAAAATATGCAAATTTCGCCGACCGCATCAACCTCTACCATTACCTGAAACCTTTGAATTTCCGCGATACGCGGTTGATGATCAAATTTCGCTTGGAAAAATCCAAAGATACGCATAAAAAATTGGATTTTTTCAGCTACCCGGCCATGTTGAAAATCTATCGGGCCACCGGCGGATATCCCCGCAAGATTATCAATCTTTGTCATCATTGCATTCTGGCCATGATTGTCCAGAACCGCAAACGGATTAGCGCTTCTCTGGTGCGCTCCTGCATCAAGCGCGCTTTTCCCGGTGAGATCCGCCGCTGGAAAGGCGCCGTTGCCACCGCTGCTGTCGCCGCTGCAGCCGCAATGATCATTTTTGCATTTCTGATGCCGGAAAAATTTCGGGCACTGTGGCCCCGCGGGCTGACGCTGAGCCACAACCAGCAGGTCCAGCAAAAAACAGCGCCGGCTGGCGGCCTTACGGGTGCTCCCGCTGAAGCCGGTAGCCAGCAGGAGAGTCCGCCGGCAAACGGTGGCGAGGTAGAATCTACGGCCGAGAATGCTGCCGAAAATACCGGCAGTGAAACGGTTGCTCAGGCGGCGCCGGTCGAAACGCAAACCGTTGCCCAGGAAAGCCAGATTGCGGCGATCGGCCCGAGTGCGACGCCGGAGGGCGCCGCCGCACCGGTCGAATCCGGCGCGGCACCGTCAATTGCCGCCGCAAACACCAAGGGCCAGCCGCCTCCAGCCCAAACGGGCGCGGCTGAAAACAGCACGCCGTATGCGCCTCTTTTGGGGAACATTACGTTGAAACAGGACGATACGCTATCACAGATCATCCAGAGGGTTTACGGTAGCTATAATTCAAGATATTTCCGTTCCTTGATTCTGGCCAATCCGATCATTGACGATCCGGATCTGGTGGAAGTGAATCAGACCATTTCGATGCCGGCTATTCCGGTATCGGTGACCGGCACAGACCAAAACGCCTGGTGGATTCTGCTTGACGACACAGACGACTTGAATACAGCCTTTGACTATTTGCGCACCTATCCGACAAATGCGCCACCGGCGCGTATGATTCCCTATTGGAACCGCCAGTCTGGTACACGGTTTGCGATCATCCTCAAAGAGCATCATACCGATGCGGATGCGGCGCTTGTGCAGTTAAAGCGTGTGCCGGCGCAACTGGCGCCGGAGCGCAAAGTTTTATCGAGCTGGAATGAGGACACCGTATTTTTTGCAAATCCGTATTTACCGTAGTCGACAGACCAGCGGTTCCAGATGCAACGGTAAAAAGAAATACGGTTTAACCGTATTATTTGAGAAACACTGAATAAGAGAGACAAAATTGAAAGCACGTAAAAAATTAGGCGAAATTCTGGTTGAAGGCGGGCTGCTGACCCAGGAACAGCTTGAAAAGGCGCTTCCGTATCAGAAAAAAAGTAAATTGAAGCTTGGCCAGTTTCTGGTGCGGGAAGGCATTGTCAGCGAGTCTCAGATCGTGGATCTGGTTTCAAGCCAGCTGAAACTCGAAAAATACCGGCCGGAAAAGTTTACCGTAGATGTGGAACTGGCGCAACTGCTCTCAGCTGAAACTGCGCATCGTTGCCAGGCGGCTCCGCTGAAAAAAAGCGGGCTGCTGCTCACGGTGGCCATGACCGATCCGTTGGATATTAACTCTCTGGATACCATTGAGGTTTATACCAACTGTGAAGTTGAGGCCGTCATTTGCACCGAACAGCACCTCAACCAGCTGTTGGCAACCATTTACGGCACCTACTCCGGTATCGGCGGCGTTCTCGAAGACATGGAAGAGATGGAAATTGATAAGAGCGTCGAAAAAACAACCAGTCTTGATGATGTCGAGGTCAGCTCACTGCAAGGAATGGCCGAAGAAGCGCCGGTCGTGCGGCTGGTAAACTCCATTCTCTCTCAGGGTGTTCGCGAGGGCTGCAGCGACATCCATATCAGTCCGGAGAAACAGTATGTGCAGGTGCGCTTCCGGGTAGACGGCAAACTGCATGAAGTACCCGCCCCACCCAAGGGTATGTTTTTGCCGATCATCTCCCGGCTCAAAATCCTGGCCAACATGGACATTGCGGTTTCCAGAATCCCCCAGGACGGGCGCTTCACCGTTAAGATGAAGAATAAAGACATCAACATCCGGGCCTCAACCATCCCCTCCATTCACGGGGAAAACATGGTACTGCGATTGCTGGATACCAGCAACAGCATATATTCGCTCGAACGGCTGGGCATGACGGAAAGTGACCGTAAAAAACTGGAACAAATGATCGTAAAGCCGCACGGCATGATTCTGAGCACCGGGCCCACCGGAAGCGGCAAAAGTACCAGCCTGTATTCGATATTAAAGAAAATCAATCAACCCGAAGTTCACGTCATCACCGTGGAGGACCCTGTTGAATACCGCATTGAAAAAATCCGGCAGGTGCAGTTGAACCGTAAAGCCGGAATGACGTTTGCCAGCGGTTTGCGGTCTATTCTGCGCCAGGACCCCGATGTCATCATGGTTGGTGAGATCCGCGATTCGGAAACCGCCTCGCTGGCCGTGCAGGCTGCGCTGACCGGCCACATGGTTTTCAGCACCCTGCATACCAATGATGCCGCCGGCGCCATCACCCGCTTTATTGACATGGGCATAGAACCATTTCTGGTATCTTCGACCATGACGGTCTCATTTGCCCAGCGGCTGGTGCGCAAGGTCTGCCCGAACTGCATGGCCAACTATGAACCCTCAAAGGAAGTTCTGAAATCCTGGGGGATTAACAATAAAATCCGAGCCAATTTCGTGCAGGGCAAGGGCTGCTTTAACTGCATGCACACCGGTTACAAGGGGCGTACCGGTGTGTATGAAGTCATGGCCATCAATGACGAAATCAAAGACCTGATCTTAAAGCGGCAATCGTCGCATGCCATTCAGCAGGCAGCCCTGAAGTCCGGAACTTTTACTCCCTTAAAAGAAAATGCAGCTGAAAAAGCCATCAAGGGTATCACCACCCTGGAGGAA
>JASFIG010000308.1:0-5870 GCA_050122795.1 Desulfobacterales bacterium | reverse complement strand
CACGGCCAGACCGTGGAAAGTGCGCAGACGCTTTTTGATCAATTTTTCAAGGAAAGTATCGCCGGCGGTAAAAGAATGATTTTAATCATCCATGGGCGCGGGCTTTCTTCACCAGCGGATCCGGTCATTAAGACAAAGGTCATTGAATGGCTCAGCACCGGACCGTGGCGCAAATGGGTCATGGCATACGCCAGCGCTCGATTGTGCGACGGCGGTGCAGGCGCCACCTATGTGCTTTTGAGAAGCCGTCCGGCAACCAAGCGCCTGAAAAAAAAACGCCAGAAAAAAAATAGCTTGACAAAAGCAAAATAGATCATTAAATACTGCCGCTTTACAGTAATGGACACTCACCCCCATCGCGTGTTTCTGCAGATGGGGGTTTTTACTCCAGAATTCTGAAGGATCACGATATGAAAACAGATATCCAGAAAGTTAGAAACATCGGTATCAGCGCACACATTGATTCCGGCAAAACGACGCTGACGGAACGCATCCTTTACTACACCCAACGCATCCATACAATGCATGATGTAAAAGGTAAAGACGGCGTGGGCGCAACCATGGATTCCATGGAACTTGAAAAGGAACGCGGCATTACCATTGCTTCAGCAGCCACGTACTGCGAGTGGCGCAACCACGAAATCAATATTATTGACACCCCCGGTCATGTCGATTTTACGATAGAGGTTGAGCGCTCGTTGCGGGTGCTCGATGGCGCCATACTGGTTCTTTGTGCCGTCGCCGGCGTTCAATCCCAGTCGATTACAGTCGATCAGCAGATGAAGCGCTACAAGGTCCCCGGCATTGCGTTCGTCAATAAGTGCGACCGCAGCGGTGCCAATCCGCACCGGGTGGCCAAACAGCTCAAAGAAAAACTGGGGCATAACGCCGTCGCCATGCAGCTGCCCATCGGGTTAGAAGAAAACTTCGAAGGCGTGATCGACCTCATTTCGATGCAGGCCGTCTATTTTGAAGGTGACAAAGGCGAAACCGTGCGTCACGCGGAAATCCCTGCCGAGCATCTGCCTGCCGCACAAGCTGCCCGCGAGTACCTCATCGATCAGGCATCCATGTTTTCAGATGAATTGACCGAAGCTGTATTGGAAGAAAAAGAAGTCGATGAGAATCTGATCATTGCCGCTGTGCGACGAGGTGTCATCGAACGTCAGATAACACCGGTTTACATGGGCTCTGCCTATAAGAACAAAGGCATTCAACCGTTGATCGATGCCGTCACTCAGTTTCTGCCCTGCCCGCTCGACATCGAAAACGAAGCGCTGGATATGAACAATTCGGAACAACCGATCGTTTTGAGGTGCGACAACAACAAACCGCTGGTTGCTTTGGCCTTTAAACTGGAAGACGGCCCTTACGGCCAGCTCACCTATATCCGCGTCTACCAGGGCTCTCTAACCAAAGGCGATACGATCGTAAACGTGCGCACCGGTAAGAAAGTAAAAGTCGGTCGCGTCATTCGCATGCATGCAGATCAGATGGAAGATATCGACGCCATCTATGCCGGTTATATCGGCGCACTGTTCGGTATTGACTGTGCTTCTGGAGACAGCTTTGTGGCCCCGGGTCTCAGCCTGACCATGACCTCCATGTATGTGCCCGAACCGGTTATTTCTTTAGCTATATTTCCAAAGGACAATAAATCGGAAACCAATGTGTCCAAGGCCCTGGGGAGATTTACGAAAGAGGACCCGACCTTCAAAGTGCTGGTGAATCCCGAAACCGGTGACACGATTATTTCGGGGATGGGGGAACTGCACCTGGACGTTTACATTGAGCGCATGCGGCGCGAGTACCAGGCCGAAGTGACTACCAGTGCCCCGCGGGTGGCCTATCGTGAAACCATTACCCGAAAAGCCGAATTTGATTATACCCACAAAAAACAAACCGGCGGCGCGGGTCAGTTCGGTAGAGTTGCCGGTTATATGGAGCCCGTTCAAAATGATGATTTCGTATTTGAAAGCAAGGTGGTGGGAGGTGCCATTCCGACCCAATATATCGCCGCCTGCGAAAAGGGCTTTCGAAATTGTATGCAAAAAGGCCCCAAAATGGAATTTCCCGTCACCGGCGTGCGAATCGTCATAAATGACGGCGCTTCGCATTCAGTGGATTCCTCTGATATGGCTTTCCAGGCGGCAGCTCGCGGCGCTTTTTTGCAAGGGTATGCCAAAGCCAAATCGGTTATTCAGGAGCCGATCATGAAAGTGGTGGTGGAAACCCCCACTGAATTCCAGGGGTCCGTCATGTCAACCTTAAACCAGCGTCGCGCCATGATTGTGGGCTCGCAGGATGAAGGGCCTATCAGTGAGATTGAAGCCCAGGTTCCGCTGTCGGAGATGTTTGGTTATTCCACCGACTTGAGATCTGTCACCAAAGGTCAGGCCCAATTTACAATGGAATTTCTAACCTACCGACAGGTACCGCAGACCGTTAGCGACGATCTGGTTAAAAAAGCTACAGCAGAAAAGAAGAATGTTGCCTAAAAATAGTTGCGCATGCTGCCATACCTGCTATAGGTTGGATGCAGCACGCTGATGTCAGATGCCCGATGGCTGAAATCAAGTGGTTTCAAAATAAAGATTCGTTTTTGGACACCCAAAAACAGGTTGAATTTGATGACTGTGTGGTATCCGTTCAAGACCCTCAGCCCTGTGGTAAGATTGTTGCACGGCCGACTGACAACATTTGTTATATGCGGGAAAGGAATCTGAGCATGCTGAAAAATGAGCTTATCTTGAAAAATCCCCTGCGGCGAATGGGCTATGAAAGCGATGATATCCTCAATAAAGGCGAATTCGGCGCGGTCATGGCCCGGGCCGGTGTTGGTAAAACGGCATTTCTGGTTCAACTGGCCCTCAATAACATGCTCAGAGAAAAAAATGTTCTGCATATCAGCCTTAATGATCCCGTAAAAAAAGTCAGTCTGTGGTATAAGGAAGTTTTTAGCCGCATAACAACCCACTACCATATCCGGCAGAGTAACCAGCTGTGGGATACGGTTTTACCCCATCGGTTCATTATGACCTTTCGCGTCGAAGGTTTCAGCGTGCCAAAACTCGAAGAACGCCTCACAGATCTGATCGAACAGCAAATCTTTAAGCCGGATGCAATGATTATTGATGGTGTGCCCTTTGAAGCGCCCATCCTACAGGACCTGACAGATCTAAAACACCTGGCTGCAAGCCTGGACATACAGGTGTGGTTTACCATTCGAACCCATCGTCACGAAGAACCCGGCCCGAACGGGAAGCCGTCGCAACTGCTGAATGTCGACGATTTGTTTGAAGTTGTCATTCAGCTGGTGCCGGTGGGAAAAAACATTCAGATAAAGGCCTTTAAAGGCCCAGGTTCCAGTGGAGATCAACCGGATTTGATGCTGGACCCCGCCACGATGCTTATTCAGGATCCAATCTGACCTGCAGTCACATCAATCCGCTTTTTTTATTTAGCAACCTTTTTTGAGGGTTTAACCGGTCTGATGATGCCCAGCCAGTAATCGACAGCGTAAATGGAATCAAGTTCGCGGGGTCAGTCGGACATCCGGCATGTCATCAGCGCGCAGCCATCCGCACGGGGAATATAATCGTTTCATCTGTGATTTTATGGTAACTGGACGGGTACGACAGCGCCATTCCGACAATATCTTTCCCGCTCAATGCGACAACGGCACTTTGATAGGAATGGGGATAATGGCCCTGCGCCAGATTATGGGCCACTACCTGGACCGGGGTCATTTGAGGAACCAAATCGTGGAACAGAAACGCCACAACACCGTCTGATGCCAAGTTGAAGAGTTCTGCAATCCGTTTGTTATCTGCTTTTTCAGCGGGTCGATAGATAATGGCCATTTACATCTCGAGGGGGAAATTTAACTAAACAGATTCTTGTGTATTTGCAGGGCTATTCTCCGCTGCGGACTTTTGCCTGTACTTGCGACACAAATCCTCAATAGCCTCTTCCAGCAAAACACCCAACGACTTTTCCGCATCAACAGCAAGGTGCTTGAGGTCTTTGATCCGATCGGAATCGAGGCGGGTGGAAAATATTTTCTTCTGTCCCATGCGCCCAGACTACCCTTTTTTAAGGTGTAAAACAAGCATTATTTGCTGACAAAAGTGATATTGATAATTATATAATTCTTTAATTCTTTATTTCTTATAATTGTGCACATTTCAACAGACTGCATAAAGCGTCTTGTAACGCACAAAAAAAAGGGCCTCAAGCTATTGATATTGCTTGAAAACCCTTTTATATTCGCTGGAGGCGGCAGTCGGAGTCGAACCGACGAATTGCGGTTTTGCAGACCGCCATTAAATAACTATAAACATATAATATTGTATTCTTTTCTATTTACTTAATTTTGCCTGTGGTGATTTTAGGGGGTAATTTTTTCTGTACCGGATTATAAAATGAAAAATAGAAAGAGATATTGCATGAGAAGAATCACTATAAAACCTCCAACATGCTATATATGTTAGCGACCTGCTCAAGCCTTTCCCATTCTATAAGCAAAAGCCTCTCATCAAGCCTACTAAAAACCCAGTCTGGAGAAATAACTGACAAAACTGACCCTAAACAAGCTTTTGGTCGATAACGTCTGTGTGACAAGTATGGTTCGTCGGGAATATCACCGACAAAAACTCTCGCTCTATCAACCAATAATTCATCTTCATCAGAACTTGCTCTCAGGGCGTTAAGCAAAAAGGTTTCGAGTTCTCCATTTCCATCTGGTGGCAGAACTATCGGTAAAACCTCGACCTCATGATCCTGAGGCGGCGTGCTCTTGATAACTATTGTTGCATTAACCGACATCGGCCAATACTTTCTAAGCTCATACATTGTTGATTCAATGTCTTTGGCCCTTGCCTTATTGCGTTCTGAACACGACCATTGACGATATGACCGTGTAACCTCATTAAGTAGTAATTCTTGCATTTTGTCTCCTTTTCAAAGCAGACCCGGTATCGACCGACCCCCGACCTATGCGTGAATGGCCAAAATACATAAGAAAAGCTTATAGATTGTTCGCCCGTTACTCGACCCGGAACAAAAGGTACCACTTTGTAGGACCCCAGTTTTTGTCAGCGTCCGTAATCAAATTTATTGTTAAGCCATGCGTCAAAAAGACCGAACTATATTTTATGAGGGATACCGAAAAAGCCTTTATTGATTTACACAAAAAGTATTTGTTTTTACGCTATAAATTAGCACTCTATGAAATAAATGGAGCTTCTCCGCCAGAGTTCCTTTTAAAAAAACTTGAAAAGACAAAACGAAGGTTACGGATTTTTCGTAAAGCACGGAACAGTCATTGATTTCATTATTTGCAGAGTTTTTCCGGCATAGCACCGATATAAAAACTGGTTTATCTCCTAATCCAAAGCCTGTGGGCGGTTCTTATATGGCCACCCGCTTTTTCTTGCCCACCATCTCCCCGGCGCCGAGGACTCGGCAAAGACCAGCGCCCCATCCATAACCGTACTTAAAAAAATCACAGTTTTATTTTGAGTCCTATCAGCCTTTTTATCTCGGCAACCCTCTTATCCATCTTGGCTCTAATCTCCGGGTCGGTGTCATAAAGATGCTTGTTTTGAACTCGCTCAACGTCCTGGATCGGCATCTTTGACTTTTGTGCAAATCTATCAAATGCGTTTTGTCCATGGTTTTTGAGGATTGAATAGCCACGATGCATAAGACTAATTGGAAAACGGTAGTCATTACGGATGTCGTACTCGCAACTTTTTAATTTTTCTTGTTGCAGTGTTTGAGCCATTTGTCCAAGTCACTTTCCGGCATGGCAGGAGTTGGAGTATATTCTATCTCATCTTCCCATCGGCGCTGATTAAGCCATGTAG
>JASFIG010000307.1:0-5876 GCA_050122795.1 Desulfobacterales bacterium | reverse complement strand
CAATACCCGCGTTTCCAGCTTGCGTTCGACCTTGAGCTGGTGGTCGAGTTGATCCGAACTCAGCGTCGAGAGACCGGCGGGGTCGTTACGACCGGTTAACAATCTGCCGCTGTTGTCAACCACGGTCACATTTTCCGGCATCAAGCGGGATACGCTTGAAGACACCAGGTGCACAATCCCCTGCACCTGTTGTTGCGACAGCCATTTGCCATGCTTCAATTTTAATACGACCGATGCGGATGCGGATTCTTCATCTTTGATGAAAAGCGATTTTTCGGGCATGACAATATGCACCCGACAGTTTTCCACTTCCTCAAAACCATTGATGCTGCGCACCAGCTCACCTTGAAGCGCTCTCTGATAGTTCACATTTTGCGCGAATTCGGTCATACCGAGTTTGGTGTTGTCAAACAGCTCAAACCCCATGCTCCCGCCATGGGGAAGCCCCTCAGACGCTAAATTCATGCGGGTTTCATAGATCAGTTCCTGGGGAATAAGGATCGTGCTGCCGTTGGCGGTAAGGCGGTATGGAATTTTTTCATCTTTCAGTCGGCTGATGATAACACCGGCATCATTGGCATCCAGGTGACTGTATAAGGGATGAAACTCGGGATTAGCGGCCCAGTTCATCAAAAACACAAAACCGGCGACAGAGCCCACCGCCACAGTCAACAGGACGATGCGCTTGGCAAGGCTGATGCTTTTGAACAGGTTTTGAAGCTGCGATAGTATTTGACGAAAAGGCATTGACAGTCTCCGGGTTTAGGCCTGCATGCGCATGATCGTTTCATACGCTGAAATGATCTTATTGCGGACCTGCATCAACAGCTGAAAGGCCACGTCTGCTTTTTCCAGCGCGATCATGGTCTGGTGGATGTCCTTTTGCTGGCCGCTGGCCAGTTTTTCAACAGCATCATTGGCAGCCGCATGCAGTTGATTGACTTCATTGAGAGAGCGTGCCAGCATGCTGTCAAATGATGCCGGACCCGGCTCCTGGGGAGGCCGGGTATCGGGTTGCGGGCCAGTCAGAGACGGCAGTCCTTTTTGAAAAGTGACTTCATTCATTATTATTGTCCTATTTCCAGCGCTTTGAGCGCCATATCTTTAGCGGATTGAATGGCGGTTACACCGGCTTCATAACTGCGTGTAGCAGAAATCATGTTCACCATTTCTTCCATCAGATTGATATTGGGCATGGATAAATAGCCCTTGCCATCCGAATCCGGATGGGTGGGATCATATTTTTGAATGAACGGCCGCTTATCCTCGACAATACCCACAACAGCGACTTCTTTTAAATGTTCTTTTTGTCGGTTGCGCAACATCTCGCGAAATGACCCTGCCGGCGCCTGGGCCGCAAAAACAGGATCCTTACGGCGGTAAGGCCCGCCGTCTTTTGTGCGTGTGGTGTTGACATTGGCCAAATTGGCCGATATCAGATTCATCCTCAGTCGTTGGGCCGATAGCCCTGAAGAACTAATATTCATTGCATCAAAAAAATCCATGCTTATTGCCCTCCTTTGATCACATTCTTGAGGCCCTGGAATTTTCGGCGAATGAGCTGGGCAGCAGTCCGATACATGATGGTATTTTCAGCTAATTTGCCCATGGTACGGTCCAGGTCGACGGTGTTACCGTCGGCTCTTAAATTAAACGGCGGCGGCTCGCTGGCTTTTATTTTGACTTGATCAGATGTCCACCGACGCCCGTTCAGATGCCGCGGTTCGGTGCGGATCAGCTTCAGGGTTCCTTGAATGCCCTTTTTTTTCTGGCGCACATCTTCCATAACCACTTCAAATGCTTTATAATTCGGGGTGTCGATATTGGCGATATTGGATGTGATGACCCTGTGCCGCAAGGAGGCCCGGTTAAGAGATTTTTGAAGAAGGCCAATGGTCCCCTCAAAAAGCGTTTGGGTTGGCATGGTTCTCGTTCTCCTGTTGTTTTGGTACTTAAAAACGACTTGGCTCAATTTTGTGCCAACATCTTTAAACCACGAAGCGCACGAAGTTCACGAATGGCCTCTTCGGTAATTTCCAGCATATTTTCCGCTAAAATCCTTGCGATCTTCATGGTTTTAATTTAGAGCAACAAAAAATCGAGCAAATTTCATACCAGTTCAGCTTGGGTGATTTCCGATTTCCGTTGTGCAAATAAAACAAATAATATTTATATGTTACTGCATTTATTCAGATCGCTGCAACAGCATTCGGCGGCAAAAACTACCATTGTGGGCTTTTTCGTGCCGATCGGTTCCAACATCTGCTTAACCGTTTTGGGCCGCTGTTTGGGCCGGGATCGCTTCCAATTCCTGTTTGTATTCCTTTAATTTATTGCGCAACGTACGAATACTGATGCCGAGCAATTCCGCCGCCCGGGTGCGGTTGTCATCGACCTCCTGCAAGGTTTGGGTAATCAATTTTTTTTCCATCTCTTTGACCGTCATACCGGCCTGAATCGCAACCGCCGCCTGAGTCGGGCTATCGAGTTCGGCCGGATCCAAAAACAATTGTTCCGGCAGCAGTTCGGGTCCATTGCTGATGAGTACCGCCCGCTCAATGGTATTCTCCAGTTCCCTGATGTTGCCCTTCCAGTGCTTTTTAGCCAGGCGCGCCAGAGCGGCGTCGGAAATTTTGAGCATCTTGCGCTGATTTAGCTGACAGAATTTTTCCAAAAAATGGGTCACCAGCAACGGGATATCCCCCTGGCGCTCTCGGAGCGGCGGTATGGTAAACGGAATCACATTGATGCGATAATAAAGGTCCTCGCGAAAGTGTCCCTCGGCAACGGCTTTTTTTAAGTCCTTATTGCTGATGGCCACCACCCGCGCACCCATGGGCACCGGTCGACTGCCGCCAATCCGATCAATCTCTCTTTCCTGTAAAACGCGCAGCAATTTGGCCTGCAGCGGCAGCGTCATTTCACTGATCTCGTCAAGCACAACGGTGCCGTGTTTGGCGAGTTCAAACTTGCCCATTTTGCGGCCGGCGGCCCCGGTAAAAGCCCCTTTTTCATGACCGAAAAGCTCGCTTTCGGCCAGTGTATCCGGCAGGGCCGCACAGTTAACGGCAACATACGGTTCATCCGGGTAGCCACTGTGCTCATGAATGTAAGCAGCCAGAAGCTCTTTACCGGTTCCACTTTCTCCTTGAATCAGAATGGTTGAGCGACTGGTTGCAACACTCTTTGCAAGATTTAAAATATCTAATAATTTCTTATCTTCCGTAACTAATGTTTTAACCGTTGCTTTAGATTTAGCAGTTCTTTTGGATGCTTGGGTGAGACAATTGCCCTGCTTGGATCCCAGAACTTTTTTAACGGTTGCCACCAGGGTTTCAAACGAAAAGGGCTTCAACAGATAATCCGCGGCTCCGGCCTGCATGGCTTCAACCGCATTGTGGATGGACCCAAAAGCGGTGATGACAATGACCTCAATGCCGGGCTTTAATTTTTTGAGCGCACCGATGAGTTCCATACCGGACATTTCCGGCATTTTCAGGTCTGTGATCACCAGACTGAAGGCATCTTTCTTTAATTTAACCAGGGCATCCGTACCACTGACGGCAGTCTCCACCCGGAACCCACTTCGCGTTAAGGCATGCGAAAGCGCGCTGCGCATCTCAGACTCATCATCGACAATCAATATGGGCGCAAGATCCATAACGAACAACTCCACCTAATCATTTGAATGCCTGTCATTATTTTGTTGGGAATCCGACCATAACGGCAGGGATACGACGCATTTGGTGCCGTCTGCGCTGCTGCTGATATCGATGCTGCCGCCATGCAGTTTAATGATGTTGTGTACGATGGTCAGCCCCAAGCCGGTGCCCTTTTTGCGGGTCGTGTAAAACGGGTCGAAAATCTTGGGCATATCTGCCGGGGCAATGCCGCACCCGTTATCGACCAGGTGCACTTCCGCCAGACCGGTGTCCGAATAGCTGCTGGTCTTGTGACTTGAGATATGTAATTGCCCGCCGCCCGACATGGCCTGAATGGCGTTTAGAATCAGATTTAAAAAGACCTGCTTGAGCAATTCCAGGTCGCCCCTGATAAACAGGGTTTCGGCCGTCAGCTCTGTCTGAACCTCAATTTCATCCTGTCCATCCAGCAAATGGCCGGCAAAAAACAACGAATCTTTCAGGGCCTCATGCACATCGAGCACCTGTTCATCCAGCTGCTGGTCCGGGCGCATGAAGAGCAGCAAATTGGAAACAATGTTATTGATGCTCCTGACACCCGCCGATATATGCTCTGCGAGTGCTTTTTGCTCCTCAAATTCCTGTAAATCATCAATGAGCATTGTTGAAAAAAGCTCTATACTGCCCAGCGGGTTGCGAATTTCATGTGCGATTCTGGCAGCCATTTCGCCCATGGCCGCCAGACGCCCGGTTCGCTTGGCTTGCATCTCCAGGTTCTGCATCCGGGTAATGTCGATCAGTGACAGGACCGCTCCGATATGCCCATCGTTTACCGAATTCAGGGGCGAGATGGCAATATTTAGATGCAACTTATTCTTCTGGTTGAGCGGCACTACATTTGTTTGTATTTCAGTCGTTTCCCGGGTGCTCAGGATATTATTGAGCTGCAGCCCTGGATTTTGAAAATAATCCGCTTGAAAAACACCATCAAACATCCGGCCCAGAACGTCATCTGCTGCCAGCCCTGTAATGCGCTCAGCGGTGCGATTGAAGCTTACAATTTTACCTTCCGCATCCAGGGCCACCACACCGGTGGGGATGCTTCTAAAAATAGGTGCCATATAGCGATTGGGTTGCATCAACGGCTGGAAACCATCGGTATCTAAAGCTGTCATCGACCTTCCAGGATATTTTTATATTTATAATATATTGATTTTTTTCAATATTTAAATTTAGCTGATCTTCTACAAAATTGATTTAAATGTACCTTCGACGCGCATGAATTGAGCAATTATCATGCCACTGAAAGTCGGCCATCCCGGCAGCAGTGGTGCCAGCGGCCGACGCACACCGGCAGGCCCGCCAATGGCATTGCCGGCCGCCTCTCAGATCCAATAGTGATCTACATAAGCTATTGAAATAATGTTTAAATGAATTTGAATCGATTCCGTTTGCAGTCTAACATGAGTCTTAATGCGGCCCAGCAGGGGTTTGAGAGCGACACAATTTTACCTGATTTCTGTATCTGCGATGCGATCTTGATCTTAAATTCTGTCAAAATTTCAGGGAGTTTACGTCACCTCATTGACGCCAAGGGTTAGGTCGGGATGGCTGCAACGAGCGCAGCAGCAGGGAATTCGAAATAGCGCAAACAGTAGCAGGCAGGTTGTGATGATGTCCGGGAATGAAAGTTAAACGTTAAGGTCTTGCGCTTCCCTGTTTGCAAAATACGCCAGCATGACAATCGATATAAGGGGGTGTCAGGAAGCGTATTGCTGAATGCGATGCCGTTTGATCTTTTCCACCAGGGTTGTGCGGTTTAATTGCAGCAATTTGGCAGCCTTGTTTTTTACCCATTTGGTTTTTTCGAGGGACTGTAATATCAGATCCTTTTCAAACTCGGTAACGGCACTGTTCAAACAAATACCATCGTCGGTGACTTCAATCGATTGGGCCGACTGGTAGCCGTTGGCCCCCTTGAGCTCTTTGGGCAGATCACAGAGCGAAATCTTGCCACAGCCGATCAAAACAACCAGCCGTTCAATGACATTGCGCAACTCGCGGACATTGCCGGGCCATTTGTAGTTTAGCATTACTTCAAGTGCTTTATCGGAAATACCATCTATACACCTGTTATTTTTATTATTATACATTTGAATAAAATATGAAGCCAGATAGGGTATATCGGATTTGCGTTCCCGTAAGGCCGGCAGTCCGATGGGAATCACATACAGG
>JASFIG010000306.1:0-5876 GCA_050122795.1 Desulfobacterales bacterium | reverse complement strand
GTCATGTCGATAAAATTTTCCTCGCCCACCACGGCCTTGACCACATAGCGCATATCCTCGGCCACCGGATCGCCTAACGTTTTGCGAACCAGCTGGCAGGGGTCCTGGCAGGTGAATTTGATCTGACGCTCCTTGTTCCACTCGGAGCTGACGTTCAGTCTGCCTTCGCGGATCCAGCGGGCGTACAATCGGATGATGCTTTCGATTTCAAACTTGTGCTCGATGTTGAACTTCTGCAGTCCGACCCGGACTGCGAACAGTTCGTGCCCTCACTCCGTATTGAGCCAGTACTTGCAGCCCAAATCATCGACGGCTTTGGCCTTGGTCCGGACGATCTTTTCCCAGTTTTCAAGATCGGCCATAAACATGCAGTAGTTTTCAGCGGCCCAGCCTTTGGTGCCATAAGTCCAGTCCGCTCCGGCCAGGTGCATGATTTTCCACAGCGGCACCATTTCATCGGGCTCGGTGACCGGTTCACGGGAATTCTGGTTTAAAAAATATTTGGCGCCTTTTTTGTTGACCGGTGCCTGCAGGTCTTCAAACCCTTCCTGGGTTTGTTGAACCTCTTCCAGCACATCTTCCACCACGAACTGAAAATCTTCCTCGCTGGCCCCCATGGCGCTGCAGGTGTCGTTGCGCAATGCCATATCGCAGGAGCCCAAAATGCCTTTGGGCCGTTCCTCTCGAGGCCGGCTTTTGCGGACGTTGAACACCAGCTGGGGGATGTCGATTTTCATGGGGCAGACATAGATGCAGCGCATGCACAACGTGCAACACCAGGCCCAATCAGAGCTCAAAATTTCTTCGTCCATCCCCAGAGCGGCCATCCGTAAAAATTTACGCGGATCCATATCTTCCAGGCCCGTGGCGGGGCATCCCGAAGAGCAGGCGCCGCAGGTCAAACACAGGTTTAGGTTTCCGCCTTCCGGCAGAAGTTCCTTAACCTGGTCGATGAACTTGCTTTTTTTCTTTCCACCAAGTTTGATTGCCTCTTCAGCCATGCGTTAAAATCCTCCGTGTCATTTTTGCGCGTGCAAAAATGATTTATTTTCAATTCGTTACAAAATAAGATTCAAATCCTGCATATCCGCGCATTTGCGAAAGAGCTAATTTGCCAGAAAACTAAGAATCTGTCAAGGGCCAGGCGCGCTGAATCAGATTTAGTTATTGAAAAGCTATCTCAAGGCAACAAAACTGTCGAGCCGGTGGTCTTGCGGGCTTCCAGATCCTGATGGGCCCGGGCGGCTTCCGCCAGCGGGTAGGTCTGGCGAACCTCAATTTTGACCGTGCCGTTTTCAACCACTTCAAACAAGTCCCGTGCATGCGCCAACAGGGCTTCACGTTCGGCCGTATAGGTCATCAGGGTGGGACGGGTTAAAAATAAGGACCCCTTGGCCGATAAAAGGCCGGGATCAAACGGCGGCACCAGCCCGGAGGCCTGGCCGAAGGAGACCATCATACCCATGGGCCGCAGGCAGTCCAGTGACTTCATGAATGTGGCCTGTCCGACCGAATCATAAACCACATCCACCCCTTTGCCTGCCGTAATCTCGCGGGTGCGTTCGGCAAAATCCTCCTGATTGTATAAAATGGGGTGATCGCAGCCATGGGTACCGGCCAGATCGGCTTTTTCCCGGGAGCCGACCGTACCGATGACTGTGGCGCCCAGATGACGGGCCCACTGACACACAATGAGCCCGACCCCGCCGGCGGCCGCATGGATTAAAATGGTGTCACCGGCCTTGACATCATAACAGCCTCGCAACAGATAGCGCGCGGTCATGCCCTGCAGCATCATGGCCGCCCCCTGTTGGAAGGATATGGCATCCGGCAGCTGAACCAGACGATCGGCCGGCATCCGTCGGACCTCGGCGTAGGCGCCCGGCGGCATGCCGGCATAGGCCACACGGTCCCCCACGGCAACTTCCGTTACCCCCTCGCCGACGGCTTCCACGATACCGGCGCCCTCCATACCCGGCACCGCCGGAAGCTCGGGCAGCGGATAAATGCCGGTGCGGTGATAGACATCGATAAAGTTTAGCCCTATGGCTTGGTGCCTTACCAGAGCCTCACCTGCCTCTGGTTGACCGGGGTCATCGGCCTCCCAGCGCATCACCTCCGGCCCTCCGGTTTCATAAATCCTGACAGCATTTGACATTTCGTATTCCTCCATTCTATTGGATTGATATCAAAGTAAGCTAGTTTATAAATCTAGGTAAATCGTATTGAGAAGTCAAGGCGTCATCTATTGAAGAGGATATGCTTGACACGCTTTGTACTTTCTCCTATAAGAGGTGTATCTGATCTTCATTCAGTATCTGATATATATTCGCTTTCTGGGCTACTCTTTCTTCAGAATCTCCTTTTTCTATCCTGTGCTGTATATCACCTACCTGAACTGCTGTTGTGACATTAGTATTTTGTTCTGACAAGCAGACGTTTTTAACATTCACTCCCATATTCAGGGGCGGTCTTTGGTTTGCCGTTGATCAAAAGGGGCGCTGCATTAAGCCCCTCGTTTGTGCTTGAGATGCAAGACAGAGTCCGCAAATTAAAAAAAGGAGGGCGATATGAGAAAATTTCTTTTATTATTCGGCGTATTGATTGTTTCTCTGGCGTTTGTGCTGAGTGCACCTGCCGCAGAGATTAAGGTCGGAACCCTTCTGTCCCATACCGGACCGTTAAAGGAATTCGGTCCCAATCTTCAAAATGGGGTCGTTCTGGCTGCCAAACAGATGGGGGCAGCCGTGTTTGAAATTCAGCTCATTCATGAGGACAGTGAAACCTCTGCCATTCCGGCTACCAATGCGGCCAAGAAGCTTGTTGAGGTAGACAGGGTCGTAGCCATCGTCGGCGCCCTTGCGAGTGGCGTGACTGTTCCGGTCGCTGAATCCGTCACCAGCCCCAACAATGTGATCATGATATCGCCGGCATCCACGTCACCTCTGATTACGATCTTGCCGGCGGATCAAGGCAAGGATTTTCTCTTCCGGACCTGTCCGTCCGATGCTTTGCAGGGTGTCATCGCCGGCCGCATGGCGGCTGACTACAATAAAACCGCAGCAGTGCTTTACGTCAACAACCCTTACGGCCAGGGACTTGCAGAACAGTTCAAAACATCCTTTGAGCAAAAGGGCGGTAAGGTTCTCGCCATGGTACCCCATGATGAAAAAGCGGCTGAATCTTACAATGCGGAGTTGAAGAAAGCCCTCGCCGATAAGCCCGACCGCCTGGCGGCTTTCAGCTACCCCGACCATGCCAAGATTTATCTTAAAGAAGCCCTCGAGTTTTTTAAATTCCGGCATTTTCTGTTCTGCGACGGCACTAAATCAGAGGATATTGTAGTCGCTTTGGGAGCCAAAAATGTTGAGGGTCAATTAGGCACGGCGCCCGGTACGGCAGGGGGGCAACCCTATGACATCTTCAATGCGGCTTATATGACCGAATTCGGCAGACTTCCGCCGCTGCCCTTTATTACCAATGCTTACGATGGTACAGCTGTCGTTGGCCTGGCTGCCTATGCTGCCAAAGTCAAAGGACAGCAGTTGACATCGAAAAATATCAGGGATCAACTGCGGAATGTCGCCAATCCTCCGGGAGAAGTCGTCAAACCGGGTGAATTCAAAAAAGCCTTTGATTTGCTGAAACAGGGCAAGCAGATCAATTATGAAGGGGCGGCTGGATCGGTTGATTTTGATAAGCACGGCGATGTTGTGACACCCATTGAGATATGGAAATATAGCAAGGGTAAAATCGTGACCGTCCGAGTGGAGCACGAAATTCCGACGCAATGATCTTATACCGCGTGTCATATTAATGTTTCGAAAAAAAGGATGCGGCATAAGTGTTGTAGCAAAAAAACGTCCCGCAATCGGAACGTTTTTTTGACAACCACTATAAAGGTCCGGTAGTCATAAAAAAGGGAGCTGATTCAGGCTCCCTTTTTTTGTGTTTTCGTGAGCATATCTTTATTTTATAAAAGAAAAAAAACGAATTGCACCCATAATAGGGCGAATAAAAAGCCCCTCATTCAATGAGTTTGGACACTTTTTTCTCCTCTCCCAAAAGTCCCTGAGGTCGATAAATCAGAATAAATTCCAATAAAACACCAATAATGAGGAAACGAATATAAGGCGCCCTGGCTTTTAACGTATAGGGCAGAAAATCCGTCAAAAAGGTGGTGCCGATCCAGATGCTCCAGATGACATAGGCCCCCGCAATAGCGCCTTTATTGTTGCCGCTGCCGCCGGCAATCAGCATCACCCAGATGATAAAAGTGCCATACAGGGGGGTGAACACGCTGGGTGAGATGGCCTTTGTGTAGTGGGCATATAGAGCACCCCCGATGCCCATGATCATGGCGCCAAAAACAAGAGATTGCATTTTAAAATTGAAAATATCCTTACCGCTCATGGAAGCCGATACTTCATCCTCCCGGATGGCCCGTAAAACCCTTCCCCAGGGAGAACGGATGGCCCGTTCGATCAGAAGATAAATAAGGATCACGATGAGCAAAATAATGATCAGGAAGACGTAATTGTAATTTTTCGGCTCCACCAGATTATGCAACGGCTGGGGCAGACCCATCAGGCCGCGGGGTCCGTTGGCCAGCCATGTCTCGTTGTTGAATATGAGGCGAACGGTCTCGGCGATGCCAAGGGTGGCGATGGCCAGATAGTCTTCTCTCAGTCCCAGTCTCAGGGTAGGGATCCCAATGAGCAAAGCAACAATCCCACAGACCAATGCAGCCCCTAGTAACCCAAAGACAAATGGAAGGTTGAGGCCGAATATCTGATGGACATATTGCGCATAAACGCCTGTGGGCATCGGGGTGGTAACCATCGCCGACGTATAGGCACCAATACAGAAAAACCCGGCAATGCCGAAATTAACCAGCCCCGTATATCCCGACTGAATGTTCAGTCCCAGCGCAAAGACAGCGTAGATGCCTGCCATGATTGCCAATGAGACCAGATACGCGATAATGCCCCCGATTTCCATGGTTAATCTTTACCTCCGAATATACCTTTTGGGCGGACCAACAGGATCAGAATCATCAGCATAAAAGCCACTGCCGGTTTATAGGTGGGCATCAGGAAAGCAGTGGAAACCTGTTGGGCAACGCCAATAACCAGACCGCCGACCAGTGCGCCATATATATTGCCGACGGTGCCCAGAATCGTGGCCGCAAATAGTGGAATCAGGAAATTCCAACCCATGTAAGGGTGTATTTGGACATCGATGGCGTAAAGGATTCCCCCGGCAGCCGCCAGTGCGCCGCCAATGCCCCAGGTCAAAATAATCACCCGTTCGGTGTCTATGCCGGATACCAGTGCCAGCTCCATATTGTCCGCTGTGGCGCGCATGGCTTTGCCGAATTTCGTTTTTTGTAAAAACAGATGCAGCGAGATAACCAGGCTGAAAACGGTGACGAGGATCAGGATCTGGTCCGGTCGAATTTTAACACCCAGTGGTAGTTCAAGCGCAGGGCGCAATATTCCCGGTCGGTAAAATAATGAATCCGCCCCCCAGAAAATGAGAATCAGCATTCGCAGGATGAAAGCGGCCCCCAGAGACGACATCATCATAAGGACCGCATGGCTCTTCTTCGCTCTAAACCTTTGATAAAGAATACGATCTATCGCAATGGCAACACAGGCGACGACAAACATGGCCACCGGAAACGCAATCAGCATCCGCCAGCCAAACGAGAGCTGACCAAAGGTTGTATCCGGGATCCATGTGAGGACCCAGGTGACCATCAACAGCGCAATGTAGGCACCGGTTGACATGAGATCACCGTGGGCAAAATTGGCGAACCGGACAATCCCATAAACGAGGGTCAGACCGATGGCGCCCAGTGAAATGATACTTCC
>JASFIG010000305.1:0-5896 GCA_050122795.1 Desulfobacterales bacterium | reverse complement strand
TGCTAAAAAACCAAATGGTTTTAATGGCTTATGCAGATCGACGCTTGACTAAGCCAAAATCCGCATCATTATTAGCCTGATCATTAAAGTGTTAGACCTAAACTGAAGCTCTCTAACAGCTGAGTTTTCATTGCTGTTTATGCGTCATCCAAAAAGGAGAGGCGTGATGCCGCGAAAAAAAATAACCCTATCCGAAACAGTCGAAACGCTTTCCATTTTAGACGAAAAGGGTCGTCTGGATAAAGAACTTGAACCCGACATTCCAGAAGATGTTCTCTTGCAGCTGCATCGGACCATGCTGCTGGCGCGCAGGTTTGACGAGCGCCTGTTAAATCTTCAACGCCAGGGCCGCATCGGCACCTTTGCACCCATGAAGGGTCAGGAGGCAGCCCAGCTGGGGACCATTGCTCATTTGCGACCCAGTGACTGGATGGTGCCGGCCTTTCGCGAAACGGCGGCTGAAATATGGCGCGGTCGTTCCCTTGAAAGCGTTATACTTTATTTCAACGGATTTGACGAAGGTGGTGCGATCCCGGATGATCGCAATGATTTTCCCATATCGGTTCCCGTCGGCTCACAGATGATTCACGCTGTCGGACTGGGCTGGGCTGCTAAGTACCGGCAAACAGATGATGTTGCCATGACCTACTTTGGGGATGGTGCCACCTCACAGGGTGATTTTCATGAAGCGCTCAATTTTGCTGCTGTTTTCCAGGCCCCGGTCATTTTCGTGTGCCAGAACAACCAGTGGGCCATCTCCATACCGGTTTCGCAGCAGACCCGATCACAAACCCTGGCCCAAAAAGCGCTTGCCTACGGTATGCCCGGCATCCAGGTTGATGGCAATGATATCCTGGCGGTATATGCTGCCGCCCAGGAGGCCGTTCAGCGGGCACGCAGCGGTGATGGCCCTACTCTGATCGAGTGCGTCACCTATCGCCTGATGATGCACACTACGGCAGACGACCCCAAACGCTATCGGGCCGATGAAGAAGTTGAACGCTGGAAACGGCGCGATCCATTACCGCGTTTTGAAAAATACCTTGCGGATAAAGGGTTGCTTTCCGATGAGCAACGCAGTCAAGTTGAATCTGACGTCTTAGAAGAAATTCAGGCAGCCATCGACCGTGCCGAAAAACAAATGGAAGCCACGGGTGACCCCATTGATATGTTTAATCATTTCTTTGCTGAGATGCCGCCTCATCTAAAGTCGCAAAAAGAGGAGTTGACACAGGCTTTGTCGGCAACTGCTAAGGAGGGCAAAGATGGCTAAAATGACCATGGTTCAGGCCCTCAATCTGGCCCTTCAGCAGGAAATGGAAAAAGATGATCGTGTGATCATCCTGGGTGAGGACGTCGGGGTCGACGGCGGCGTTTTCAGGGTAACCGACGGTCTGATCAAACAATTTGGTGACCAGCGGGTGCTGGACACCCCGCTGGCCGAATCCGGCATTGTCGGTATGTCCATCGGTATGGCTGCCTATGGGCTTAGACCTGTTTGTGAGATTCAATTTTCCGGTTTCAGCTATCATAACTTTCACCAGATCGAAAATCATGCCGCCCGGTTGCGCTGGCGCTCCCGCGGGCGGTTCAGTGTCCCTATGGTGCTCAGAACACCATATGGCGGCGGTGTCAGAGCGCTCGAGCATCACTCCGAAAGCAGAGAAACCTACTGGGCGCATACTCCGGGGATTAAAATGCTCATTCCCTCAGGCCCAAGAAATGCAAGGGCTCTGCTGATCAGCGCCATACGGGATCCGGATCCGGTGATCTTCTATGAATCCAAAGCGTTGTACCGGGCCTTCAGAGAAGAGGTGCCTGAAGCGGAAGAGACCCTTCCGATCGGTCAACCGCAGCGGGTCAGGGAAGGCCAGGATCTAACGATCGTTTCTTACGGCGCCATGATGCGCCCTGCACTGGAGGCTGCCCAGCTGCTGCAGGAAAAAGAAGGTGTTGCGGCCGATGTTATCGATTTGCTGACCATTTCACCGCTGTCTGAAGAACTGCTTGTCGAATCGGTAAAAAACACCGGCCGGGCAGTCATCGTTCACGAAGCACCCCGCAGCTTTGGGCCCGGTGCTGAAATCATCTCCCGGCTGATGGAAAAAGCGTTTTACTACTTGGAAGCACCCATCGAGCGGGTGACCGGATATGATATCGTTATCCCATTGTTTAACCGAGAGAAGGCTTATTTGCCCGATACCGAACGCATCTTGTACGCAGCCAGAAAAGTGTTGGCAGTCAAGTAGAGACAGAGGCCAGCGGTCAGAAGTCAGAGGACAGACGTCGGTTGAATAAAGACCACTTCTCAACCTGGTCAATGCCAGCAGCATTATCGTCACCAAATTATATCGAGACTATCCATATGACGCTATTAAAAAGAATCCGATAGGCACGGATGGGAGGAACATGTCCAGAGCATTTAAATTGCCGGATTTAGGGGAAGGCGTGCATGAGGGGGAGGTGCTTGCCGTGCACGTTTCGGTGGGCCAGGAGGTCAAAGAAGGCGATATCATCCTGGAAGTCGAGACCGATAAAGCCGCGGTGGAAATTCCGTCGCCGTTTACCGGGACAGTGGCTGAGGTCCGGGTTAAGCCCGGCGATACAGTCAAAGTCGGGGATGTCATGATGACCTTCAGCAACGGCGAAGAATCCGAAGCGGCGTCGGCGCCGGCACCCGAAGCCGCAATCGAAAGTGCTGAAATGGCCGAAGCCGCACCCGTAACCCAAAGCGCGGAAAGAAAAGGGCCGGTGCCGGCCTCACCGGCGACCCGCCGCCTGGCGCGGGAACTGGGCGTAGATCTTCAACACGTAACGCCCACCGGGCCCGGCGGGGTGGTCAGCGCTGATGATGTGAACGCTTTTGCCGAAAAGGGCCCGGATGCAGCCGAGCCGCCGGCAGAAGCAGAGGTGACCCCCGAAGTACAGATGGCCGATATGGTGATTCCAGCGCCGAGCCTACCCGATTTTTCCCGCTGGGGCCCTGTCGAAAAAGTACCGTTTCGCTCCATTCGCCGGGCAACAGCCAAACAAATGGTGATTGCCTGGTCTCAAATTCCGCATGTGACCAGTCAGGATGAGGTCGATATCACCAAATTGGAAGCGTTTCGTCAGAAACACAAGGCCGACATCGAGTCGGAAGGCGGCCGCTTGACGATGACGGTGTTTGCCATAAAGGCGGTTGCCACCGCGCTGAAGATGTATCCGCAGTTTAATGCCACCCTTGATGTGGCTGCCGGTGAGATCGTTTACAAAAAATATTTTCATATCGGCGTTGCGGTAAACACGGAAAACGGTTTGATCGTGCCGGTAGTCCGCGATGTTGACCGCAAAAGCATCAAAGAGATTTCGATTGAACTGCACGATCTGGTCCAGCGGACCCGATCCCGCAAAGTGACGCTCGAAGAACTGCAGGGGGGGACATTTACGATCACCAATGCCGGTGCCATGGGGGGCGGCTATTTTGCACCGATTATCAATTTTCCCGAGGTGGCCATTATGGGAATGGGCCAGGGGCGCCTGCAACCGGCTGTGGTCGAAAAAGGTGATGGCGAGCATCAAATCGTTCCGCGCTTGATTATGCCGATTGTACTGTGCATCGATCACCGCGTGCTGGATGGCGCCGATGCCATCCAGTTTTTAAAAACGGTGATTGAGGCGCTGGAGGATCCGGATGAGCTGCTCATCTCAATGATTTAGACGTTTAGGTTTATAAATGGATATTTTTCCGATACGCTGTGTTCTCCGCGGATTTCAGCCTTCAACGTACACCAAGTACGCCGAGAGCTAAAATTCCCTGCCGCGCCATAGCTTAAGCGACGGCGGGTTGTGCGGTTTGTTGAACTCCGAAATTTTAATTAAAAGCAGATGTGAAATCCCGCCGCTTGGCGGGGCACAACAAAAAAAATCCACATTTCTAAACACAAACTGTTAAATTTTTCTCTATATCTCTATAAAGGTTTATTGTACGAATATTTACAAGAGTAATTACGATTACGTGTAGAAATAATCGATTGCGACAGGCGATTTATTCGATGATAATTCGGATAGCTCACAAACTAGTCCAAGAACTAGTAAAATACTAGCTTTAAAAGTATTAATATTTTCAGGTAAATATGTTCGTAATTGTCCGCGGCCAATGAACCGTCAGATTTGATCCCCGGTCAGCGAGCAAGAGCCAGCGACAAGTCTTCGGAAGCCAGAGGCCAGAGGCCCATAACCAGATATGACCAAAAACTAACAACGAACAACTAACGACGAACAAACCGAAGGTTTTGAAATGGTAATGGGTGAGCTATCGCAGGAAACCGATTTACTGGTCATCGGCAGCGGGCCGGGCGGCTACGCGGCCGCTTTCCGGGCTGCCGATCTGGGACTGGATGTCACCATGGTGGATATGGCCCAGCGGCCCGGCGGGGTGTGTTTGTATAAGGGCTGTATTCCTTCCAAAACCTTTCTGTATCTATCCGAATTGATCTATGATGCCCAACGCGCTGAAAGCATGGGCATTACCTTTGGCCAGCCTCAAATCGATCTGAAGGCTCTGCGCGAATGGAAGGCCAGCGTGATTGACACGATGGCCAACGGTCTGGTCAGTTTAAGCAAGCGGCGCGGCGTTCAGTTGCTGCAGGGAAGGGCGCAGTTTGAAAGTTCCGATACGGCGCGATTGTACGATTGCGAGGTCAGCCACATGAAGTTTCGGAATGCGATTGTTGCCACCGGCTCGCGTCCGATACCGTTTCCGGGAACAGAATTTAAACCCGGCGGGCGCATCATGAGCTCCACCGGCGCCCTGGCGCTGGCGGATGGGCCGCAGAACCTGCTGATTATCGGCGGTGGATATGTCGGACTGGAGCTGGGCACCGTGTATGCGGCGCTGGGCAGCCGGGTGAGGCTGGTTGAACTCGAAGATCGGCTGCTTTCCGGTGTCGATTCCGATCTGGTTGAACCCTTGCATCGCAGACTCAGCACCATTTTCGAATCGATCCATCTCCAAACAAAGGTGGCTTCCATGCAGGAAACAGATGACGGCGTGGCGGTTATCCTGGAAGGTGACGTTGAAAAATCAGAGCAGACGTTTGATCGGGTGTTGGTGGCCATTGGACGCAAAGCCAGTTCAAGCGATATCGGACTGGAAAACACGCAGGTCAAGCTGGCTGAACGGGGATTTATTGAAGTGGATGATCGGCTGCGCACCACCGATGAGCGCATCTTTGCCGTCGGGGATGTGGCCGGCGGCCTGATGCTGGCCCATAAGGCCACCCGTGAAGGCAAGGTGGCGGCCGAGGTGATTGCCGGGCAACCGTCCGCCTTCGACGTGCGGGCCATACCGGCCGTCGTTTACACCGATCCGCAGATTGCCTGGTGCGGCCTGACCGAGGAAGAGGCCCGCGCTCAGAATATTCCGATAAAGGTCCAGCGATTTCCCTGGAAATTTTCCGGCCGTGCTGCGACCATGGGCGCACCCGAAGGTCTGACCAAAATCATTGTTGACCCGGACAGCGGCCGCATCGTCGGTGTGGGAATATGCGGCCGCGATACGGAGGGGCTGATTTCCGAGGGTGTTCTGGCCATTGAGATGGGCGCCCTGGCCGAGGATATGGCTTTGAGCATTCATCCGCATCCGACCCTTTCAGAAACCGAGGGCGAAGCCGCCGAGCTGTATCTGGGCCGCGCCACGCACATTCTATCCCCCAAAATACCGTCTTAATACCGTTCAAATACCACACGATTTCCCCTTGACATGATCAAAAGCACAACATATATTTAATTTATTAGCATATACTAATATATCGTTATGGATAACGCCGAAAAACTGGTTGAGATATTCAAAGCCCTGTCTGATCCGACGCGCCTGCGATTGGTGAAGTTGCTGAATGATTGCCCGCCGGGGGTG
>JASFIG010000304.1:0-5911 GCA_050122795.1 Desulfobacterales bacterium | reverse complement strand
CGATTTGATTTGCAAACGGGGAAACCTCAACCTGCAACTGCAGATTGCCGTCATTGAGCTGACCCTTGAATTCCAGACGGGCGCTTTGCTCGGGCAGCCAGCTGCTCAACTTTGAAATCGTTGCCTGCTCGATCTTTAGGTCTGACGACAGTTTGGGACTGATAAATTTGATGGCGCTGTTTTTGACCGTTACTTGCTGAAGACCAAAATTCCATGCAGATGGCTCAGCGGTCTCGCTTTTATCCGGCAGATTTATCCCACCGATTTGCCAGCGGCCCTCCCCAAAGTCTCTGACGGTCAATTCCGTATCGCTGATGGTCACACGCTTCAGAACAAAGCGTTTTTTGATAAAAGGCTTCCATTCAAGGTCAAGGATCGCTTCTGGAATACCGAGGACTGTCTGCGAGCCGATGACGACGCTCAGATTTTTGAGGATCATGCGACCGGTAAGCGGGTTGAAGTCCACATCCTCCAGACTGACCTGGTCCGCTCCCTGATCCTTGAGGTAGCTTTCGATTTCATAATCGATGCCGAGCGGCAGCAAAATGATAAACAGCCCTGCGACGAGCGCGAGGCCGGCTAACATCCAGAACCATAACCGCTGGACTAATTTCTTTTTTGGCGACTGTTTCTTTGAAACCGTGTCTTGCATTACCACAGCTTTCTTCAATCAAATTCCGTTTAAACACTCACAGGTTACCCACAACATCATAAATCAATATAATACTAAATCAAGCTGACCGTCTGCGTTTGTGAATAAAAAATTTTCAGGTGAATATTGCGTTTTGAAAGGGTTGGGCTGCCTGAATGTCGGTTTTTTGAACCGCGGCATCCTTGGAAGCATTGGCGGGCTTGCGCCTGAATTCACTCAGGCGCTGGAAGATCGCGAAAAAGACCGGACCGAGCAAAACCGCCAGGGCTGTGGAGGCCAGCATTCTTCCGAAAACGGCGGTTCCGACGGCCTGCTGGCTGGCAAAGCATGCACCGGAGGCAAACACCAGCGGCAAACCACTGCAAATGCTGATGGGAAAACGAAATGAGAAGAAAAACAGCAGTCGAAGAAAATGTCCTATATTTCTGCCGGCGTACCTGCCTGTTTTTTGATGGTCATTTTCACAGTTCCCAATGGGATCAATTAGCCGGTTTCTGCTTTTTGCCTGTCAGCCCGGGCCAGTTCCTCGGTGGCGCGTTCGAATTCGGCGATCACCTGGGCGCCCAAAAGCAGGATAATGGAGGCGATCTCGATACTCAGCAGGATGACGACAGCCGTGGCAAATGAGCCGTAGATGACGCTCACCAAAGAGAGCTTGGCAAAATACCACACCAGCACATGACGGGTAATTTCCCACAGAATCGCGGCTGTGGTCCCTCCTAAAAGGGCGTGACGAATGGTAATCTGCCCGAACGGCAAGACGAGATACAATGAAGATAGCATCAATATGAGGCCGACGATTCCCACCAGGTAAAGACCAATCCCGGAGGCCCACGCAAAACCAAAGCTTTTGCCGAAAATGGTCAGGGTTTCACCTTCGATGGCGTCCAGCACACCGGCAATGACCGTTATGATCACAATCCCAACACCCATTAAAATCATATAGATGTATGGGATGATGGCTGAAATCAAAAAATGGCGCCGGTGCTTTTTGATACGATGGTAAAAGATGACCGACATGGCCGATTCCAGCATGCTAAAGGCCATGGAGCTGAAAAACAGCATAACGCCGATGCCGATAATGCCGACAAACTGGCGATATCGAAACAAGGCTCTGACTTCAGATGCTATTTTTTCCGCATGACCGGGGACGATGAGTTCCAACTCCTTTATGATGATTTCCAGTAATTTCTCCTGTTCGATAAATTGGGACAGCCCGATTAAAATCAGCGCCATCATGGGAATGATGGACAGCAGGGTATTGTAGGCCACTCCGCCGGACAACAGCAGCCCCTGGTTGCGCTTAAATCCCTTCAGTACCCGCCACATGAATTTGCCCGGGTGCCGCAGAATTTTGCGGCTATATCTTTTGGTATCCGTCATACGTATGAACTTAAAATTGAGGGTACCTTATGACCAAAGTTTTTGCTTATTTACAGAATTAAAAATACAACCACGAAAACACGAAAACAGGAAAACACTAAATTTAAATTCGTTATTATCTTTTCGTGTATTTCGTGCTTTCGTGGTAAATAAATTCAGTTAAGCTGATACTCTTTTGGATAAGGCTTTACGGTTTATCAAGCTTCAAATTTTTAAGGACGGCAAATTTGTTGGAACCAGTCATCTGTCTACATCCGCAATCTTTCAGGTTGAGATCCGATCCGCATTGCGAGCACAGGCCTTTGCAGTTTCGAGCACACAGGGGCTGGACGGGGAGGGCCATCACCACCTGTTCCTGGATACCCTGCTGAAGATTAATTTCTTCTCCCCGAAAATATAGCAACCCGACATCTTCGAGCTTTAATTCAATCTCTTTTTCATCCAGAACATCCATCAACCCCTGCACCTCTCTGGTGTAGGTCAGGGCAAAGTCAGACGCCAGCGGTGTATCAAAATCGTTCAGGCAGCGACTGCAGCTGAGGCGAATTTGGGTCTCGAAATGACCTTCGACTTCGTAAAGCTCTCGAATTTTAGATGCCTTTACGCTGATTTTCAACGGCTTGCGGAATTCGCATGCCTCGCTCTTAATCATTTCGGCGATGATCGGCAGGGTCCGGGGGTCTTCTTCAAACATACGGAATAGTTCTTTATCTTTTATTTGTTCGGTATGAAGAATTAAGTTTTTCATTTTTTGAATGACTTGGCGAATTATTTTAAGAACGTTTCAATTCGTATGATAATGCAAATCCTTTGGTTAATCAAATATCCTTTTGTTCAGTTCAATTACATTCGTTTGTGAATTGCTGCGGTCTTTGATATGGTCGCCCTATGAACGCAGATGCAGACGATAAGCGCCAGGGATCGACCCCCCCTGCAACGGCCCCCGGAGAAACAGCAGATTCAACTTGCCGGCGCTGTGGCACCTGCTGTCTGAAAGGCGGACCTTCATTTCATCTGTCCGATAAAGCTCTGATTGAATCAGGTGAGATTCCTTCCAAATATTTGTACACCATCCGAAAGGGTGAAATGGCCTATGATAACGTACGGCAGTGTCTCGAGCCGGTAGGCTCGGATATCATCAAGATCAAGGGCAAAGGCAACAGCTGGACGTGTTTGTTTTTTGATGAAGCACAGGCGGCCTGCACCATTTATGAAAACCGGCCGATTGAATGTCGGGCGCTTAAATGCTGGGATACAGCCGAACTGGAAGCGCTGTATGCCCAAAAGAGACTGAAACGCGAAGATTTGCTGGCCGGTATTGAAGGATTGTGGGATTTAATCAAAGATCATCAGCAGCGCTGCAATTACGATACGATTCTTGCACTGATAAAAGCCATCGGTAGCGAAAAGCCCGGCAATGCCCGGCAAAAACTTGCCGAACGCATTCAATTCGACAATGAAATCCGAAAACTGGTGGTGTCCCAGGGGGGGCTGGACGCAGACATGCTTGATTTTTTATTCGGGCGGCCCCTCAATCAGACGCTCAAACATTTTGGTTTAAAATTCGATCAGAAAGGCAAAAAGATAAATTTAGAGCAGAGCTGAAACCCGGGAGGCTATAGAGCAACCCTTCTGAGTTATGATTTCAGTGTATCTTACTTCACCTGCGTTAATCCAGCTCTGCCAAATTTCTCACCGGTTTCGGTTTCCGGCTCGGATTCCGGTTCTGGTTGCTCGGTGCCGGCCTCTTTGGCTGACGGATTTTCTTTTACGGCTTCGCCCCAGATGTATTTGCCATATTTGGCATAGCCGAGAACGTTATTCAGCCGGGGATCTGTATTGCTGTCGATGGGGATGACATTGCCGGTAATCAACGGATGAAGATACTGGGCCAGTTCCCGGCAACCCCCGCCGGTCAGAATGATGGAATCGATATCCCAATCGTCGGCCCAGAGACGGTCAAGATCGTTGGCAATCGTAGAGGCCAGCTGGGAGTAGACCTGATCTCTGATTTTTTCAAACGAGAAACCATGCCCCCGCATTTTAATGGTACCTTCCTCTGCGGCCTTATACAGGCGGTAAAGTTCCACGCTGACACCGCATCTTTCTCTGAGTTTGTTCGAAATGACGCCGAATCCCTTAGAAATGCCATTATCAAAAGTGCGGCTGCCGCGGTCAATATAGCGCAGATGATCCAAAATCGTAAAATCAGTTGTGCGAAAACCGATATCGACCACGCCGACCTTTTGATTGGCCAGCTCATCATTGACGATTTTACCGTTGTCATCCATCAGGCAGTTTAAGATGCTGCCCAGGGGTTGCGGCAGCATTCGTACCTTATTAATATAGATTTCCCGGGTGGTCTTATTGCCGTTGTGGGAATGGTAGGTGATCGAGTGGTGTCCGGTCAGAATCTCGTTAAAGCGCTCATGGTTTTGCTTAAAGAAGCCGATGGGAAGCCCGGAAACGACATTGATGGGAACATTAATGGGTGTGTTGTTTTTTAGAAAAAGTCCCGCTATGGTCAGGGCCAGAATCCGGACATAATCAGTAATCAGTCGTTCCTGATCCAACGTGAAGTTTAAAACATTCGACTGTTGCTCGGCCAGATCACCCACAAAATATGATTTGCCGTCAACGCTTACATGGATATGATCCGTCGGCGTACTATCACCAAAGTCCGCCCAGAATTGGATTTCCGATGCATCCCCAAAAATTGATTTAAAAATAAAGGTTTCCTTGCCATTGGTGGCTTTGGTGAAACCGAAACCGATATCAATACCCAAAACTTCCATTTTTGCCTCCTTCAACCTTGTGGGCAACACACTTGCCTGAACAACTTACTTATCAAAATATATCGTATCGGTGCTGAAAAGTCAAAAAAATCAAAAGGCTTACAATCTCACTTGGTATATTTATTCTATAATAATTTCAATCATTTGTATTTTATACCGATTGTCATAATAATGATCCGTATAAAGGAAGTCGGCATAAGTGCTGGTGCAAAAAAACGTCTCCCAATCGCACCGTTTTTTTGACAACCACTATAAATGGGTTGTGCTCTCCGCATCTTCGGCGCTTAGGCGAAAACGGCAACTGATGGGCAATCATAATCCGCAGGCACCGCTGGAATCGGAAAATGATCGCTTTCCATCCACTGGGAATGGAATACGGTGAGCAATGCTATTTTCGGCCAAATGCGATAACTTCTTTAGGTAATGTACGCACTTATTTTTATAAAGATACGTGCAGTTGTATTCCCGGCGCGATACCTAAATAATCGTCCAATCGATCTCAAAGCTATTTTTCACAATGGACACAATGTGGTCGCCATGGTAGTAGTGTTGGATGCGGTAGGTAATCGCACTGTATTCAATATCAAGGTGTTGTTTGTCCGGCACCCGAACAACCCGGCATTTTGAAAGTGCTTTAAGACCGATACCGGTCGCTTTGAGCACCGCCTCTTTTGCAGTCCAGTAGCGAAAGAAGGTTTCAAAGGTCTTGTCCGCCAGTGACCATTCTGCCTCGGTAGCGGTTTTTGGGAATAATGCTTTCGTCCGCGAACAAATTTTTTCGATATCAATACCCACCGGATAAGGGGCGATGACACCACCGACATATTCGGTCTTATGGGTGATCGACCAGTAGATTCCGTCAAAGGGCAGGGGAGCGTTGCGTTCATCCTGCTCCAGTTTTCCCAATCGAACTCGACTTTTTTCAGCAGATATCTCCAGGGCTCGCCGGGCCTGCCGACTGAGAAATTTAACACGCTCTTTGGGTGTCAGATCTTTAACTGTTTCCGCAACCGCCATAATCACGGGGTATACAGTCTGGTGTTCAACGCTGGTAATTGTCCGGTTATTTTTATCTTTTTTC
>JASFIG010000303.1:0-5970 GCA_050122795.1 Desulfobacterales bacterium | reverse complement strand
CTCAAATCTGGATCGCCTGGAGGCATTTGCGCGGGCATTTCGTTTTGAACCCAGGCTGTCACCCAACCAAACCCCCGACTACCTGAAACCCGAAGCGGTGATGAGCCAGTTGCGGTTGGTGCTGTCGCGTGCGGTTCAGGAAGGCTCCGGCGACCAGGCGGCCGCTTATTTTGATGCTGAAATTCTCGCTCAGGCAGGTGATGTTTCACTGATGCTGGATGTGGTCGCTTTGACGGTCGAAAGCAATGGTCAGGAAGAAGCCCTTAACCTCATGGAAGCCGCCGGCGAATCAATAGCGCCGAAAGACGATCAGGATAAAACACGGCTCAACGAGCTCCAATCCGGACTTTATCAAAGCTGGCTCAATGATTTGTTCGAAGGTGGCGATGCTCAGGAAGGCTGGCAGGTGTATGCCCGTGGTAGCCAGCAGCTGCCGGACGATCTCGACATATATTTGTTCGGCGTGAAATTTGCGCTGGCAGAAGGGGATTGGGAAACAGCGGAGCAGCTGCTGGCGGCCAGAGAATATCCGCCGGCCATGGGCAGCGAGGTTCGGGGACTTCAATCGGTGATCGCCGAATTAAAAGGCCAGGCGTCCATGATCGTTATTCGCTTTGTACCCGGCACGCGCCAAATACCGGTGACGGCGTCCCTTAACCAGGATATTGCCCAGGATTTTATTGTTGATACGGGCGCTTCGATGGTCACCATTCCCTTTACAACGGTCAGAGCGCTCGGCATTGTCATATCCGTTCGCAATCCGCGCCGCAAAGTATATACGGCCAGCGGTGAGCTTTTTGCGCCTGAAATTGTTCTGGATTCGATCACGCTTGAGGGCTATGAAGTCAACAATGTAAAAGCGCTGGTGATGGAACTTCCCAATCAACCCAATGTAGGGCTGCTGGGCTTGAATTATTTACGACGCTTTCGAATGGATTTAAATACCGATGAAGGCGTGCTGATGCTGGCCCCCAAGTAGGTTGAGCCCGATTGCCTGCCGAAGATCCTCGTGAAACGGGATTAGCCGATTTGCCAGTTAAATGAATTTAATGCGGCGAAACTAAAAATCCTCGATAACACTCCCTTTTTCCACGTAATTTTCGATATGGCTCTGGGCATTGACCAATGAATGCATCGCGCTTTCAAATCGCGTAAAAACCGGATCTTCTTCACCCAGCTGGGACTGGGCTTTTTGCAGGATTTTCAATCCATGGGCCAGATGGGCGTTGATCTCTTTTAAAATGTCCTTGCGTCTGCGGTGCCGTTCACGTTCTCTGGCAATAACCGGCAACAAACGCTGGATGGAATACTCCACCAGAGCGTCGCGCGGCGTATTGAATTTACGTGATGTTTCTTCCAGGCTCGAGAGGGTACGCCGGCTGACGACAAAGGTTTTTTGAATTCGATCCAGAGTGCCAAAGGCCTCATATTCGATCTCATTGGCGATCATGCTCAACGATTGGGCATCTTCGATCAGATGATCAAATAAGGATTTTTGTTTAATTCCCAGATGCGTGGCGACAATGCTGAGAACATCGATCGCCCGCGGTGATAACCTGAATGTTGCCCGAACCGATTGTCTTCCCCTCAAATCAGCTGATGACGGCAACGGGATGTTTAATTCTTCAAATGGTCCGCCTTTATCTCTTTTTGCCATTTCAGCCTGCCTTTTTTTAGATTCCGATCGCCAACGACCCATTTCATTACGAATAACATTACACATATTAAATCATATGGCAATCAGCCTGAATACATTATTTTGCATTACATATTTTGAGCAAAAAGTAAACGCTTAAGACGGCTATAAAAAAGCCGCCAGGTATCAAGTATCTGCTTTCGGGTCTCGGGTTCAGATCTTTAAGTACCTGGCTACTGGCTACTGGTTTCTGGCAGCTGGCTTGTTGGCCAGAATTCACCGGCTCAAAGCCAGGAGCAAGAAGCGAGCGGCCAGCAGCCAAAGCATTGAAAAGCCGAATCCCTGAACCCGGAAACGCACACCCGCCAGCGCTGCCGTAGTCCCGCCTCAAGTGGGGACCCTGCGAAGGCCTGACACACGAAACCTTATGAAAGGCAACGCTTATTCTGTGGCAAACTAAGTAAGTCGTGTCAGGTGAGTGTTATTGAAAACGGCCGTAGAGGGTTTTGTATTGGCTCTCGTCAATATAGGCGTAGCGCCTGAGGGCATCCAGAATCCAGCGGGCTTTCCAGTTCAGCCAGTCGCTGTTTTCGGTTGGATTTATTTTCAGCGGTTGCGGAATAACGGCCACCAGACGGACAATTTCCTCCAGCGTCAACTGGCCGACGGGTTTTTTAAAATAATGCTCAGCGGCCATCTCCACCCCGAATATCCCCGGTCCCCACTCAATCACATTCAGATAAAGTTCGAAAATTCGGTCTTTGGAAAGATCTTTTTCCAGTCTGAGGGTGATCAATAATTCCTCGATTTTGCGGATGATGCTTTTGTCGGTGGAAAGATACAGGTTTTTTGCCAGTTGTTGGGTGATGGTGCTGGCGCCCCGGGCGTATTCGCCCTTTTGCCAGTTCTTTTTTATGGCCGCTTTCAGCTCAACAAAGTCAATGCCCTTGTGTTGATAAAAGCTGGCATCCTCGGTAACTCTCACCGTTTCCTGCAACAATTTGGGTATGGCTTCGAAATCAACCCACTTCTGTCGAATGCGAAATATGGCGGCATTTTTCTTCGCCTCCCGGTAGCGCTGGACCATCAGGGCAGTCGATCTGGGGTTTTTGGTTTTTAAATCGCTTACATCGGGCAACCCCACATAAAAATAAAACCCCCCGATGACCACAACCAGCAGGATGACAATACCGATTATTTTAAATGCTTTTTTCATTATACCCTGAATTCGTTTTTAACAACGAAGACAACGTAACTGCACAATCACGGCCTCCCCGTGCGCTTAAAGCTGAAAAACACCTGTAAGGTATTAATAGCCGGATTTATGAACGAAATAAAGAATTTTTTAAAATAAGAAGGCGGCGCTCCTGTTGGAAACACCGCCTCTTTCTCAGATCGTTTAGAATGATTTAAAGTGAGCTTCTAATTGACTTCTTCATACTCCGCATCCACCACCTCATCGTCATCAACACCTGTTGACGAGTCACCCGATGGGTTGTGAGCACCTGCTGAATGCCCATCCTGAGTATATCCGCCGGGTGAGGCCTGCTGGTACGCAGAGGCGGCCAGCTTGTGGGACACCTGGCTTAAAGCTTCGGTCAGTCGCTTGATCTCGGCGCTGTTTTCACCTTCGATCTCCCCCTTGAGGCTGGTGATCGCCTGCTCGACTTCAGCTTTCAGTCCGCCGTCAACCTTATCGCCCAACTCATTCAGGGTTTTTTCAGTGGCGTATATCAGTGAAGCCGCGGAATTGCGAGCATCGGCCAACTCTTTTTTGCGCCGGTCCTCATCGGCATGCAGCTCGGCATCCTTGACCAGCCGATCAATTTCTTCCTGGGACAATCCGGAAGAATGGGTTATTTTAATCGACTGCTGTTTGCCGGTGGCCATATCCTTGGCAGATACCTCTACGATTCCGTTGGCATCGATATCAAAAGACACTTCAATCTGGGGTGTACCGCGCGGTGCAGGCGCAATGCCCGTCAGCTCGAAGCGCCCTAACGTTTTGTTGTCCGAGGCCATTTCACGCTCACCCTGAAGCACGTGAACCGATACGGCCGGCTGGTTGTCTTCAGCCGTTGTGAAGGTTTCGCTCTTCTTGGCCGGGATGGTTGTATTTTTTTCAATCAACCGCGTCATGACGCCTCCCAGGGTCTCAATGCCCAGCGAAAGCGGCGTCACATCCAGCAGTAGTACATCGGAAACATCGCCTTTTAAAACGCCGCCCTGAATGGCAGCTCCCATGGCGACCACTTCATCCGGATTGACGCCTTTATGGGGTTCTTTGCCAAAGATTTTGGCAACGCGCTCCTGAACGGCCGGCATACGGGTCATTCCGCCGACCAGAATAACCGAATCGATGTCTGCTGCAGAAAGGCCGGCATCCTTAAGAGCCGTGCGGCACGGTTGCTCCAGTTTGTCCAGTAGCCCTGCGACCAGGCTCTCAAGCTTGGCGCGGGTGACTTTAATATTCAGGTGTTTGGGCCCGCTGGCGTCAGCAGTGATAAACGGCAGATTGACATCGGTCTCAACCGAAGCAGACAGTTCTATTTTGGCCTTTTCAGCGGCTTCTTTCAAGCGCTGTAAAGCCATCTTGTCGCCTCTCAAATCGAGGCCCTGATCCTTTTTGAATTCATCGGCCAGATAATCGATCAATTTGAGATCGAAATCTTCGCCACCTAAATGGGTGTCTCCATTGGTAGCTTTGACCTCAAAAACACCGTCGCCGATTTCAAGAATCGATACGTCGAAAGTGCCGCCGCCCAGATCAAACACCACTATTTTTTCATCGGTTTTCTTATCCAGACCATAGGCCAGCGAAGCTGCCGTCGGCTCGTTAATAATGCGCAAGACATTCAGTCCGGCTATTTTGCCGGCATCTTTGGTGGCCTGGCGCTGACTGTCGCTAAAATAGGCCGGCACGGTAATGACCGCATCGCTGACCTTCTCGCCCAGGTATTCTTCAGCCGCCTTTTTAATGTTGGCCAGAATAAAGGATGAAATTTCTGCCGGGCTGTGTTGTTTGCCGCGCAAGTTGATGCGGACATCGCCATTGGATGCCTTTTCAATCTTATACGGCAGCACCGTGATGTCTTTTTGCACCTCGGCAGAATCATATTTACGACCGATCAGCCGTTTGACACCAAAAACCGTGTTTTCGGGGTTGGTAATGGCCTGTCTTTTGGCGATCTGGCCGACCAGGCGTTCCCCTTTGTCGGAAACAGCTACCATTGATGGTGTTGTGCGACCGCCTTCAGGGTTGGTAATAATTTTTGCGTCGCCGCCTTCCATAATGGCAACACATGAGTTGGTTGTTCCCAGGTCTATTCCAATTATTTTGCTCATAATACATCCTCCTTAAAATTAACCATTTATGATTAGTTATTCTTTAAATCATTAACCTGACCATCGCGCTGCCGGGTGCTATCGCTTACACGCTGCAAATCAAAATTTTCGATGATGTCTCCTTTTTCAATAAAAGCGCTGATGTCTTTGTGTGCTGATGACAGGGCCTTGATGGCGCTTTTGAACTGGATGGTGGTTGGATCATCATCGCCCAGATCCGATTCGAACTCCGTCAGCAACTCGATGCCTTTATCCAAAAAATGTTTCATCTGTTTCAAAATTTCTTTGCGCATCCTGTGCTTTTGCCGTTCGCGGGAGATAATGGGCATCAACCGCCGAATCGACAACTCTACCAGTGCATCTCTGGATGCGTTGGCCTTCTGCGCCGCTGTTTCAAGAGATGCCAGTGACTTCCGGCTAATCACGAAGGTTTTCTGTACACGCTTCTTGTCCTTCAGAGACTCATCGTCTATCTTAGCGGCTATCCGCATGAGGGACTGGGCATCTTCGATTAAATGGTCAAAAATTGACTTTTGTTTGATGCCTAATTGGGCCGCAACGACGCTAAGGGCCTCGATGGCTGCAGGTGACAGCCTAAACGTGGCCCTGACCGATTGGCGACCCCTTAAGTCCAAGGCTGTTGGATGCGGCAAAGACATATTATTCATCCATAACACTTCTTTTTGAGGTTTCATTACCACCAGCTCCCACCGCTATGCTCACCATAAAACCCAAAATCATTACTAAATAATAGTACACAATTTTAGTAATGCAACAATAAAATAAGAATATTTTATTGACAAATTTATTTTTATACATATTTTTGCTTAAAACACGCAATCGTTAATAATTGAATCTAAATTCGAGGAGGTAAATAAAATGATGAACTTGGTTAGATGGAATCCCTGGAGAGAGATGTCAACCTTGCAGCACCGAATCAACCACCTGTTTAATGATCCTTTTTTCTGCGGTGGTGAAGATGACGAACT
>JASFIG010000302.1:0-6017 GCA_050122795.1 Desulfobacterales bacterium | reverse complement strand
GAGAATCATCAATAAAAGAGACAACCAGGGATTTACGTTAATTGAATTAATGGTTGTTGTCATCATACTGGGCATCCTGGCACTTTACGTCGGGCCTAAAATAATGGGTGAACCGGATAAAGCAAAACGCGTCAAAGCCCAGATGGACATTGCCACATTTGAGACTGCTTTAAAGATGTACAAACTCGACAATGGGACATACCCGACAACCGAGCAGGGGCTTCAGGCGCTGGTCGAAAAGCCCGAAACCGGTACGATTCCCCGCAAATGGCGCGAAGGCGGTTATCTGGAGAAACGCAAGGTGCCCAAAGATCCATGGGGTAATGAATTTGTGTATATTTCACCGGGCGTAAATGGAGATTTTGATCTGACTTCCTATGGCAAAGACGGTGTCCCCGGCGGTGAAGGCGAGGATAATCGGGATATTAACAATTGGGAACTGGAATAGGGAAGTATGTCCGTTGTCCGTTGGTTGTTGTCCGTTGTGTGTAATCCGATGAATAAGCCTTATAAAGACCCATTAATCTCTCATCTACCAGGCACGAGACATTAGAAACTTGATCAGTTCGAAGCATCTGAGAAATAATTGTTTTCGAGTCCGGTCCGCGGATTTAGAATCTAAATATGACAAAAATTCTCTTGAGCAATAATAAAGGCCCAATAACTGTCGACAACGGACAACGGGCAACGGACAACGAACACCCGGGCGGATTTACGCTGATGGAATTGATGGTCGTTATGGCGTTGTTGACCATCATGCTGGTATTCAGTGTCCCGCGCTTTCATGAAACCTTATTTCTGGATGAAAGCAAGACCGGCTCCCGCTGGATGGTTAATAAAATCCAGTCATTAAAAGAAGCAGCCGTTAGAAATCAGAGAAACTATACCTTGCATTTCGATCTGGATACGGACCATTACTGGGAAACCGAAGATTCAATGTCTGACCAGGACCTCGAAGATGCCGCCATGCAAACTACACCGCTTCCGGACGGTTTAAAAATTGCTGATATAGAATTTCCCGTTCGCGGTAAAGTGAGCTCCGGTCGGACCGATATTACCTTTTACAAAAACGGATACTCAGACAAAGCCTTGATTCATGCGCAAGATGGGGAATTATATGTGTCGTATTTAATCGAGCCGTTTCTTTCTGAAGTAACCCGCTATGACACCTATGCCCGTTTTGATAATTAAGCTGCCGGTTTCGAAAGTGCCCGGCTTGAGGCGGACCGATCATTTCAGCAATGCGATGGCAGGGCCTGCTTGACCATAAAAAATGCAGCGCAACATGCATATTTTTACAATCCTTTAATATTTGCCCCTTCTCGTCTTAGTCAGCTTCGCCTTAGTACCTGACATGGGTCCGATTTTTTATCTGAATGCTTAAAGAAAAGTTTCCGTTGTGCAAAAAAAAGATTGTATGTTGTATGTTAAGTTTTGTATAATGCAAAAACAATCGGTGTATAAAAAAGTGCACATCAATGATTGAATTGACATATCAACCCCGCCAAAAAAGGCCCGGCCGGAAGCGATTGCCATCCGGCTTCACCCTGCTGGAGGTTATGGTTGCCATGGCCGTGCTGGCGATTGTTCTGGTGAGTGTCTATCGCATGCATTCCCAGACCCTGACCATGAACACGGCAGCCCGCTTCTATACCCAGGCACCTTTGCTGGCCCAAAAGAAGATGGCTGAAGTGACGACAACTTCTTCAGGAATTTTTGGGTCGGATTCAGGTGATTTTGGTGAAAATTTCCCGGGATACAGCTGGCAGGTATCGGCGACCGATGTGTCCTCCGAATTACTCGGAGAAGTCACCGACGATTTTAAACGTATAGAGGTTATGGTGGCATACCTTAACAACCAATACTCATATCGCTTAACCTCCTATCGGTTTCAGAGGGAATAATAGAATGATTGCGGATTTCGGATTGCGGATTTCGGATTTTATTGTACTGCGACGCAAACATAGCGCCATGCCGAAATCATACCGAGTACAAGCAAGACGGTACCGAAAACACATTGGATTCTCCACTAGCCAGCATCGCGCGGCGGGCTTTACGCTGATGGAAATACTGATCGCCATTGCCATTCTGGCCATCGTTGTGACAACGGCCCTGGCATCGTTTAATGCCGTATTCTCAACCACAGAGGTGCTTGACGACGGTGCCAGACTATATGAAATGGCCCATACCTGTATGAAACGCATCGTGCTGGACCTTACGTCGATGCACGTGGGCCAACGGCCCCTGTACAAACCACCCGAATTTGACCAGCCACCGGACCCCTATCGCATCGTCGCCACCCCTGATGACACCGGTGGCACAGGATTTGCACAAAATTTAAGATTTACCAGTCGGGCCCACCTGCCCTTTGAAAACCGTTTAGAGACAGGTGTCGCTGAAATCGTTTATTACTTCCAGACTGCCAATGACGGGTATTTAGAACTACGACGCGCGGATAACGTTTATCCGTATCCTGAATTTGAAAAGAAAGGCAGCGATCCGGTTTTGTGCAGGTACGTCAAATCATTGTCGTTTAAGTTTTTCGACGCAGATGGAGTTGAATTCGATGCCTGGGATTCGGATTCGGATGAATACGGCTATGCAACACCCACGGCAATTGCCGTGAAACTCGAGCTGGCAAAAAATGCCGAGACCCATACCTTCGAAACGATGGTGTCCCTGCCCCTGATTCGGGAGCGGGCGGAATAACAAATGATTGGAATAACCCAAAGGATCGATAACAACCGGGGCATTGCTCTCTTGCTGGTCCTCTCCGTAACGACCATTTTGATTGCAGCGGCGCTGGAGTACAATCGCCGGGCTCGCTTTACGGTCCTGTCAACGGCTGCGGCAAGAGATCGTCTGACGCTGTCGCAAATGGCCTCCTCAGGCGTTCATGCCGCCATGGCATTGCTGGCAAAAGATCGAGCCGAGTCAAATGTTGATTCCTTACAGGAGGACTGGGCCAATCCGGATAAAATAAATGAGCTGCTGAATGATCTGTTGTTTGACGAAGGCAAGCTCACCGTAAAGATCAGCGATGAAATGGGTCGCATTCAAGTCAACGCGCTGGTCGCGTTTCCAGATGGCCGTAATTTTAACGATTCGCAACGCCTGATGCTCGAGCGCTATTTAAACTTTCTAAAGGATGATACTGAGGAAACGCCGGAGGATAGCCAGCCACCGGCAATCATCAATTCACTAAAGGACTGGTTGGATTCCGGCGATGATGATGCCATAACCGGGCTCAGCGGTGCCGAGTCGGCATATTATCAGGATTTGAGCCCGCCATACAGCAGCCGCAATGGTCCCATGGCCGACATCCATGATTTATTACGGGTCAAAGGCATCACGCCTGAAATGTTCTACGGCAGCTCTGAAAAGCCGGGCCTGGCAGAAGCATTGACCGTATATGGCATGAAACCGGGAGCCGGCACCGGATTTACATTTCCCGGGAAGATCAATGTCAACACCGCCGAACTGCCGGTACTGGTGGCGCTGATGCCGTCTGAAAACCCCGAACTGGCCGCAGCCTTATACGAACTGCGCCAGCAGGTCGCCACCGATGAAAGCGCTCCCGATTTCTCAAACCCGACATGGTATCAAAATATTGCCGGACTCGGTGACTTAAATCTGGATACAAAGCTGCTGACCACCGCCAGCGACATATTTCGGATTGTATCCGAAGCCAAAGTGAATGATTCGGTATTAACCGCTACGGCCGTCGTTGAACGGCAAAAAAATGAAAAAAGCGGCAAATGGACCTGCAAAATATTAAGCTGGAATACCCAATAGACCGGTATTCAGATATACCAGGCGTTATTGACATTGAGTTCAACTCTTTAAACTGTTAAAATAAGGGTTTGGATTCCAAATTATTTAACCATCAGAGGTTCGATGAGCAGAAAAGTTCTCGGCATAGATATTCGAAATCAATCACTGGCCGCCGTGCTCTTAAACAGCAGCCTGCGCGAGTATCGTGTGGATGATTTTATTCACATTCCATATTCCGGCCCTGATGACCCGGAAAGAAGCCTGTCGGCTGCTCTGGAAACCCTGAATGAAAGAATGGATCTGACCGGCAGCGATTTTGTCGTTTCGGTACCGGCGCACCAGTTTATTTTCCGCAACATGCAGGTTCCATTTCACAATGCCAAAAAAATTCGGATGGTTCTGCCCTTTGAGCTCGAACCCAGCCTGCCTTTTGCGGTCGAGGAACTGGCTATAGATTTCCAGATATTGGACAGCGCCCCGGCGGGTGACCAGACCGATCTGATGGCAGCGGCAATCGAAAAAAGCCAGCTGGCACCTTACATCGAAGCCCTGGCATCGGTGAATATCGACCCGGAAAAGCTGACGCTCAGCGGCTTGCCGGTTGCCCAGTGTCTGGCCCATCAAGCAGATCCTGAGGAAGATTTAATTTTTATCGAAATCGAGGAGACACAGGCCACTCTCTTTGTCCTGGTGGGCGGACGCATGCAACTGATACGATCATTTCCGCTGCCGACAGCCGGACCGGCGAGAACCTCAATGCTGTGCGCACAAACCCAGCAAACACTGGCGGCGTTTCAGGAAACATCGTCATTGAATTTTGAGCCGATCGAAGCGGTCATAAATGACACTGCAGGCATGGACAGCAAAATAGCGGAAGATATCTCCAAATTTTTGGAAATACCGGTCAAAGTTGCGTCGATCGCAGAACAGATGAACATTCCGCTGAGCCCAGATAATGCACATGATTGGCGCCCGGGCCAAATGGAAAATGCCCTCTCGCTGACGTTAATGGAAGTTGAAGGGTACCCGGCTCTAAATTTCCATAAAGGCCAGTTTGCCGCCCAAAAATTTTTGGCCAAGCATAAAAGCGCCCTGATAAAAACGGGGATACTGGCGGCAGCCGTGCTGGTGTTGATGTTTTTTAATTTGATGATGAAAACCCATACGCTCAATAAACGCATCGGCGCCATCAACGACCAGATGACCCAGATATTTAAAGAGACATTTCCGGAGATAAAATCCGTAAAATACCCCTTCAAGGAAATGCAGGCGAAAATTCGCGAAGCCAGAGGCAATTCGGTCTTACAGCCTGAAACCGGTCCGCATGTGCGCAGAATTGACATCATAAACAATATCAGTGAAAAAATACCCGCCAATGTTACGGTTAATCTTAACCGGCTGGTCATTCAGCCGGAAAATGTATTAATTTCGGGCACGACCGATACCTACGAATCGGTGAATACCATTAAAAGTCGTCTGGAATCTGTTCAACAATTTGAAAAAGTCACCATCAGCTCGGCCAATCTGGATCGTTCGGGCAAGGAAGTTCAGTTTATGCTCAAGGTGGAGCTGTAACGATCAGCAAAAAAGATCCATATGGAATTTATTCACAAATACCTGAACTTAAAAAAGCTGAATCGCCGCGATAAATATATCGTCTATGGCGTCGGCTGTCTTCTGGGGCTGCTGATCATCATACAGTTTATCATCCGGCCCTTTTTTGAAAATAAAAATCAGCTGGAGCGAACCCTGCAGACCCGCAAAGTGGAGCTTCAGCAGATGCGAGAGCTTCAGTCGGAGTTGAAGGCCCTGAAGGGTAAAATGCAGCTGTCTCAGGATCGGGTCAACAAGAGACAAAAAGGGTTTACGCTTAATTCATTTCTGGTTCAGACAGCGGGCCAGGTGGGGATTAAAGACCGCATCAGCTCTATGAAGCCGACGACAACACCCCAGAAAAATAGCAATCTCAAGGTATCACGGGTTGAAATGAAGCTGGATGCCATCTCACTCGAGCAGCTGACTGCGTTTTTACATGGTGTCGAAACATCTGTAAATATGGTCACGGTCAAGAAGCTATCCATTTCAAAGAAAGACAAAAAAGAAGGCCTTATAAACGTGATCATGCAGGTTGAAACCATTGAAGCCTAAAATAATTTACGATGGCGTTTTAACGCCATCGTAAATTATTTGTTATTTGTTATTGGTTATCGGATGAAATTGTTTAAAACGCGATTTGCCTGGGC
>JASFIG010000301.1:0-6020 GCA_050122795.1 Desulfobacterales bacterium | reverse complement strand
TCGAATACTAACGTGTATGCTCCACTTTTGAATCGGTTTTCGCCTTGCCTTTGAACGTGATCTACTATTTTTGAGATGACTTTTAGCTAGTTGTCCGTTAAATTGTTTAATGCTATAGAACAAAAATTGTCGAACTATGAACTACGTTCAACTCATAACTAACTTGCAATTATGAAAATTGGATCGGTAAAGCTTGAAAATAAAACCATTTTGGCGCCCCTGGCCGGTATTACCAATTTGCCTTTTCGACTGATCGCCAAAGAGGCCGGCTGTGGGCTGGTCTGCTCGGAAATGGTCAGTGCCCATGGCCTGGTCAATGGCTCACACCGAACCCGACAGTTGCTGGATAGTCGTCCGGAGGAAAAGCCTTTATCGGTGCAGATATTCGGCTCACAACCGGATGTTATGGCAGAGGCGGCCCGTTTGGTGGAACAGGCAGGCGCCGATATCATTGACATCAATTTTGGCTGTGCAGTTAGAAAAATCACCAAAACCGGTTCAGGGGTGGCGTTGATGCGAGCGCCCGACACCGCGAAGGCTGTCATTCGGTCCGTTCGTAAGGCTGTGACCATACCGCTTACCGTTAAGTTGCGCAGCGGTTGGGATGCAACGGGCGCACAGGCATTTGAAATTTCCCAAATCGCTGAGTCCTGCGGTGTCGATGCAATTGCCATCCATCCCCGCACGGCCACCCAGGGCTTTAGCGGTCAGGCAGACTGGCACATCATCAAAGAGCTGAAAAAACGCGTTGCCGTTCCGGTAATCGGCAACGGCGACATTTTCAGTGCCGAGGATGCAATGGCCATGTTGGACCAAACCGGATGTGATGCAATTATGATCGGCAGAATGGCCATCGGATATCCATGGATTTTTTCGCATGTGCGCGCTCGCATGTGCGGCGAAACCGAACCCGATGTCGATCTGGGCCAGAGATTCGACATTATGAAACGATATCTGCGGGAATCTGTGACATATTTCGGTGAGGAAATTGCCTGTCGAATGATGCGCAGCCGGTTGTGCTGGTTTGCCAAGGGCCTTCGAAACAGCAGCCAATTTCGCAAATCGATAAATCAGATTTCAACCCAGGACGAGGCCCTGCAACGCATCGAGGCTTATCAAAATTCTTTACAATCAAGCTAATCGCTTTCTATCAATCTTTTCTTAGAAGTCTCCTGTGATTCAATATTTACCGGTTGAGCCGGTTGGCCGGTTTCCCGTTAGCCGGTTAAAACAAGGATTCTTTCTGGTTTATAATCTTCGGGCTCAACGGGCCAACGGGCAAACCGGCTCAACCGAGTGAATTACTTTACTCTAATCGAACTGCCGGGCTTAATCCCTCTGTTGGTCACAATGACCGCCCTGGCAGTATTGGCTTCAACTTCGGTAATTTTAATTTCACCTATTTTTTGGCCGCGGACAAAATACTGCTGGCCGGACACCCCTTTCAAAACCCTGCTGGTATCGTAAACATCAAACTCATCCCCCGATGCGAGGCCGACAGCGCTCCCGGCGGAAAGCGTAAGGGTATCATCTTCAACCGTAATGACAAACCCGTTCCAGGCCTGATCTTCGATCGCCCAACAGATGCTTTCACCGATTTCGCCAAGAAGGTCTGTCAGGGTTTCATTTAAATCGGGCAAGATCATTTTGCCTTCCGAGCGCATTAACTCATAATCCAATTCTTCTATTTCGACTTTGCGGCTAAAGCTCTCATCCAGAATTTTACTGCCGCTTTCGGTATCGAACACCTCGATACTGACCAGAATCTGAAGCAAATGATGCGTATCTTTCCAGATCATGCCCCGCAGTTCATCCAGAATACCAATATCGTCCAGACTGCCGGTGATGATAGCGTTCAACCCAAGCTGCCTGCCAATCAGTGCCAGGGCGAAATTATCAACCTGGCCGTTTTCCAACAATGGCAACTGCTGAAAGCCTTCGATATTTTGATCGGAACCCGGATCTGGCACACTCACATCATCACATTCATTGTTCAGATATTCGGGAATGCCCTTGCGAAAAAGCTGGGTGAAATCTTGGCCGCGATATAGCGATTTATTCTCAAAGCCAATAACGGTTGCCATTCGTTGGAGGTCATCATCTGAAAACCGTATGTTGCGCTTAATTTTCTGCGTGGTTTTTGTTACGGTCTTTGTGGTTTTGTCCACAGTTTCCCGATAGGAACACCCCATGTATACCAGGCAAACAAAGGCAACTAAAACCGTAGCCAAAGGCAAAGGCAGCCGATTGCATGTGGATTTTAAAATGTGAATCATCATGGTTCTTTTGTCACCTAAAACCGCTTTACGGTATCTGCAAGGTCAGGGCAGCATCGCGGGTTGTTACAAAATCGGTTGATCTTATCGATAATGTTAAATAAATAATAATTTTTGCAATGTCAAATTATCCCTATTCTGAGTGATTATTTTCAGTCGTTAGCTTCTTGAACCTATCTTAAAAATAGGTGATTACGCATTCTGGTTGGCCAGATGAGCGCGTTGTTTCGTTTAGCCCGTTGAGCCCGTAAAAAGCGATAAACCGCTTGGTTATATTTTATAACCGGTAAACGGGCTAGCGGCAACGGGCTCGACTTAAGAACTGTAAATACATTTTTGAGACCGGTTTTAATTTTCTTATCTAATTTTGAACTTTGCATTAATTTTCATTCAAAAGGGAGAATGATTATGGCTTCAATGGATGAACAGGTTTTGAGGGCGACCAAAGAAATTGTCGTCAAATTCATAGAAGGCGGTCGGATATCACCGGCCGGTTTTACAGATGCTTTTAAAAATATTTATGACACCGTCAACGACACCGTCAAAGGTCGCTCAGACCTTTTGCCTTCAGATGATCCTGAAGCGTAATCGCAGCAGGTAAACAGCCTCAGTGGGCTTCAGCCCAATTATCGCCTACAGCCAGGTTCACTTTGAGCGGCACCTTTAACTCCCAGACACTTTCCATTATACGTTTGACCCGTGTCTGCAGCGCCTCCAGTTCATGCGGGGGGACCTCGAAAATAAGCTCATCGTGAACGCTGAGCAGCATGGCAGATTCCATTTTCTTTTCCCTGATGGCGCCAGCCACATGAATCATGGCCAGTTTAATCAGATCGGCTGCGGATCCCTGAATCGGCGTATTAATTGCCGTCCGTTCGGCAGCCTGTCGCACGACCCGGTTGCGGCTGTCAATATCCGGCAAAAGACGGATGCGCCCCAATAATGTGCTGGTGCGTTTGGACTGGTTGGCTGCTGTGAGAGTTTCATCGATGAATGCCTTAACACCTTTGTACCGCGCAAAATAATGATCAATATAGGTTTGGGCCATCTTTTGCCCGATATTGAGCTGTTTGGAAAGTCCAAAGGCACTCATTCCATAGATAATGCCGAAATTGATCGCCTTGGCCTGCCGGCGGAGCTCATCGGTAACGTCTGACGGTGGTACCTGGAAAACCTCGCTGGCGGTGCGTGCATGGATGTCTTCGTCATCCAAAAACGACTTAATCAGAATCCGGTCATCCGAATAATGGGCCAAAATGCGCAATTCAACCTGGGAATAATCCGCAGAAACCAGTTTCCAGCCTTTGCGGGGTACAAAAGCCCTGCGGATCTCCATGCCTTCAGCGCTGCGAATGGGAATATTTTGCAGATTTGGGTCAGAGCTGCTCAAGCGTCCAGTGGCTGTTACCGTCTGGTTAAAGGAGGTATGAATGCGCCCGGTCTCAGGGTTCACCAGATCAACCAGGGCGTCAGCGTAAGTGGATTTTAACTTTGACAGAGTGCGATGTTTTAAAACCAGCGCCGGTATTTCATGTTCTTCAGCCAGGCGGGTCAAAACATCCACATCGGTTGAATATCCGGTTTTCTTTTTGGTTTTTTTCAGTACTGGCAACTGCAGCTTGTTGAACAGAATATTGCCGAGCTGCTTGGATGAATTAATGTTAAATTCTTCACCGGCAAGACCATAAATGCTGCCTTCCAGCGCTTCAAGTTGATGCGCAAAGGATTTGGACAGCTCATGCAGGCGGTCGATATCGACGCAGGTACCTGTCATTTCCATGTTCATCAAAACGGGCACCAGGGGCATCTCGACGCTTTCCATCAGGTACTGCAAATCAATTTCCTGTAATTGTGGCAGCAGGACATCTTTGGCCATCAGGGTAATATCGGCATCCTCGCAGGCATACGGTGCTGCTTTCTCCAGGAGCACCTGATTAAAAGATAAAGCATTTTTGCCTTTGCCGGCAACGTCCTGATAAGGGATCGTCTTGTGTCCCAGAAAATCCAATGCAATCTGATCCAGATTGTGAGCCCTTTTAGAGGGATTTAACAGGTAGGAGGCAACCATGGTGTCAAATATAACACCGTTCAGCTTAACACCGTGGCGGGTCAGAACGATCCAATCATATTTTATGTTCTGGCCGACCTTCTTGATTGCCGGATCTTCCAGTACCGGCTTGAGCTGATTTAAAACTTCGCTTAAGGGCAGTTGCTGCGGCGCGCCGATGTAATCATGACCACAGGGAATATAAAAGGCTTCGTTGGCCTGCAGGGCAAAGGACAGCCCCACCAGGCGGGCTTTCATCGGTATTTGGGATGTGGTTTCGGTATCCAGGGAAAAAATCCGAGCGGACTTCAGACGCTCAATCAGCCGGTTAAGCGCCGCTTTTGTCAATATGGGCTGATAGTTTTTGTCGCTCAAATCGGTTTTTTGAGAAAGGGCATGCTGCAGTTGTCGAAACTCAAGTGTCTGGAACAATGCCGATAGCGCTTCGGTATCCGCCGCACCGATTTTAAAGTCGGCCAGATCAGCTGAAACGGGGACGTCTACGTCAATTTTGACCAAATCACGACTTAAAAAGGCCTGATCACGATACCGAATCAAATTTTCACGTTGTCTTTTTGCGGTAATGGACGCTACGCTTTCGTATAACCCGGCCATGCTACGATGATGTTGAATCAAATTCAATGCCGTTTTCTGACCCACCCCCGGAACCCCGGGGACGTTATCGGATGTATCGCCTGCGAGCCCCATGACATCGATCATCTGGTGCGGTTCGATACCGTAAATCTTCTTGACACCCCCGACATCGATAATCGCGTCCTTCATGGGGTCCCAGATCGTTACCTGATCGGTCACCAGCTGAATAAAGTCCTTGTCGCCGGTGACCATAATCACGGTAAAGCCCTTTTTTTCGGCGATCCGGGCATATGTTCCAATGAGGTCATCGGCCTCAAAACCCTGCATTTCAACAATCGGAAACTTTAGCGCCGCTGTAATCTTCTTGATATACGGGATTTGAACGGCCATATCATCCGGCATGGGAGGTCGATTGGCCTTGTAGTCGCTGTACATGTCGTGGCGGAATGTCGGCCCCTTGCTATCGAAAAACATGCCGGCATATTGCGGGTGACGATCTTCGATAAGCTTTAACAACATACGCGTAAATCCGAAGCTGGCATTGGTCGGAAGTCCCTTTGAATTGGATAATCCCCGAATCGCATGGTATGCCCGATGAATATAGGCAGTGCCATCGATCAGATATATGATTTTTTCTTCTTTCATGGTCTTTTCAGGGTTAGGATTGAATTGATCAATCGACTGTTCGATGAACTGCCGGGCATGAGGCCGGTGTCAAACTTAACCAAATTTGACATATAATCCGGATTGAATTATTTTTTTGAGCAATGCCGGTTTGCAGGTAAACCGTTGGCGATTCATGCGACACATGGCCGCTAAAAACGATTTTCAGATCCTATAACATTAAAGATTTAAAACAACAATCATGAAAGTGCCGGCCACAAAATCCGTCTCTCGCAGGCGACACCGTCGCCTCAGGTCCAACGACTGCGTTTGCTGCCGGATGACATTTACATTTTGCTGGACCTGTCGCTGTGGATTTAGTATCTGCCAGGAATGTATGCAGGAAAACATGTGGGGCATGTCCTGCAACGCAATCACCTGGACCTGCCCGGACTGTGGCGGACAAAATGGATTTGGCAACCAATGAGCAGGTTCCAGGG
>JASFIG010000300.1:0-6025 GCA_050122795.1 Desulfobacterales bacterium | reverse complement strand
AAGGCATGCCGCCTGTCACTGTAGCGCACGGCAATTTCCAGAGCGGCGCGCACCCCCAGGCTGGCGGCCGCCGATGTCAGGCGCTCGGGAATCATCATCTGGTGAAATACCAGTGCACCGCCATGCAGCTGTCCAATCAGGTTTTCCTTGGGTACGATCACGTTGCGAAACACCAGACGACCGGTACCACCGCCCCGGGTCCCCATGAGCCCATAGCGATACTCGGTTTCGACCCCGGGGCCCCGCTCAACCATGATCGCACTGATACGCTGGTACTTGTGGGCTTCTTCATCAAAGTTGGTGCGGCAATACACCAAAAAAACATCTGCCTCCGTGGCACCGACCACAAAGCGTTTTTGCCCGTTGAGCACAAAATGGTCGCCATTCAGTTCAGCCCGGGTCGTTGCTCCGAAAAAATCCGAACCGCCCCTGGGTTCGGTGAGGGCTTCAGCACTGATACGCTTGCCCTGCAAAATTGGCTTTAAAAACCGCTCTTTCTGCGCTTCAGTGCCGAACACGTGCAGGGCTTCTCCAACAATAGAGGGCATCACAAAGGCACACCCCAGGGTTGTACCTAAAATACCGATCTCTTCTTCGGCAATCACCTCCGCGGTCCAGGGCAAACCGCGTCCGCCCCATTGGGGATCGAAGCGCAGCCCCAGCAAATTATGCGCGGCCAATTTTTCGACATATTCGCGGGGATACGTAATCTCATCACGATCCAAGGCCCGGATGAAATCAGGAGAGACCTCAGCCCGCACAAATTTTCGCACTTCTTGTTGCAGCCTTTTTTCGGTATCATTCAAAAGTGGTGGATAATACATGGCTCCTCCTAAAGGTGGTCAAGGTTAATACCTAAATCTTGCATTAGTCTGTGATCGAAAATTTAGCAAGGAAACATTTTGACTGTCATTCGAATTAGGGGTATAAAGCAGGGTTCAGAATTGTCCTCTGAGCAAAAATATCTTGCATGGTGTCGGTAGATCAGAGCGGTGGTGCAAGCCATTGGAATAATGGAATTCTGGAATAATGCAAAATTGGGAAGACATAAGGAGGCGTTGAATGGCTGGTGGATATGCAGGTAAAATTGGCTTCGTCGATTTAAGCACGGACAAAATTGAGATTGCAGAGCTGGATGAGCAGATGGCCCGTGATTTTATTGGCGGACAGGGACTGGGCGCCCGCATCTTATTTGAACGCCAGAAAAAAGGTGTCGATCCGATGGGCCCGGAAAGCTACCTGGGTTTTACGACCGGACCGTTGACCGGCACCAAGGTGCCCACCGGCGGTCGTTACATGGCTGTCTGCAAATCGCCGCTGACCGGCGGCTGGGGTGATGCCAATTCAGGCGGGTACTTCGGGGCCGAATTAAAGGCCGCCGGCTGGGATGCCATTTTTGTCAGCGGTGTGGCGGCAGCTCCCAAATATATTGCCGTCGTTGATGATCGCATCGAAATCAAAGATGCCGCCCACCTCTGGGGTCAGGACACGGTAGACACCGAGGTATCCATCCGCAAAGCGTCCGGCGATAAAAAGATGCGAATTGCATCCATCGGTCCGGCCTCCGAAAAACGGTCATTGATCAGCGGTATCGTCAATGACGCCGGGCGCGTGGCCGCCCGTTCAGGAGTGGGCGCGGTCATGGGTGCCAAAAAGCTCAAGGCCGTTGCCGTGCGGGGTACCGGCAGGGCCCGCATTGCCGACAACGATGAACTGGCTCGGCTGCGCAAAGCCTTTATCAAAGAGATGCAAGAAATGGGCGGGTTTGCGCAGATGTTGATGGACCACGGCACCTGCGGCATCACGGGCGGCGGGGTGGCCTCGGGCGTCACCCCGGTCAAAAACTGGCAGCACACCGGCGAGCAATCATTTCCGAACCTCGAAAAAATCGCCGATACCGATGCCATTCTCACGTATCAGAGCCGTAAATACGGCTGTGCCAACTGCCCGATTGCGTGCGGGGGTATTTTCAACGTGGACGCAGGCAAATACCCGGTGGGCGAAACCCACAAACCCGAATATGAAACCATCGGCGCCTTCGGCACCCTGTGCATGTGTGACGATTTTGAATCGATCATCAAATTAAACGATATGTGCAACCGCAGCGGGTTGGACACCATCTCCGCCGGTACCACCCTGGCGTTTGCCATGGAATGCTTTGAAAACGGCGTCCTTACCAGCGGCGATACCGACGGGATTGAACTGACCTGGGGCAATGCCGAGGCCATGATCGCAATGACGGCCAAGATGATCGCTCGCGAAGGATTCGGCGATGTCCTGGCCGACGGGGTCAAGCGGGCCGCCGAAAAAATCGGCGCGGGAGCAGCACAATATGCCATGCACGTCGGCGGCCAGGAGCCCGGTTTGCACAATGCCCTTTTTCTACCCAGCCGCGGCACCGGTTTCGTGTGCGATCCCACGCCGGGCCGTCACACCGCTGCACCGATGGCTCGCATCGACGCCGGTCCCGGACAATATGCGCCCTACCCCGAGTTACAGATCGCGGAATTTGACCGCTACAGCTATAACGGCAAGGGACCAATGAGTGCCACGGCCTCACAATATCTGCAGGTCGGCTCCAGCGCCGGGATATGTATCATGCCGATGATGTTTTTCGGCAACTATCCGCTGATTGAGTTTTTCAATGCCGTCACCGGCTGGGACCTGGACGTTGCCGAAGTCCTGACCACCGGCGCCCGCATTCAGACCCTGCGACACTGCTTTAATCTACGCGAGGGGTTTACCCCCGTTGACATCAAACTGCCCGACAGGATGGCCGGCACGCCGCCCCAGACAGACGGCCCGCTGGCCGGTATCACCATCGATGTCGACAGCCTGGCCCGCGAATATCGTCAGGCCATGGGCTGGGATCCGGACAGCGGCAAACCGGAAGATACGACGCTGGATAAATTGGGTTTAACGGATTTGGTAAAAACTTTTGGCTAGATTCAATAGATTAGCTTTAGTTTTTTAAAATACTTTTTATAAAAACCACGATCTCTGGTGAGTAGCCGATCTGCATGAATCTGGGCATGTGCTCCGATTAAAAAATCTGCCAGAACGCGATTGCGTTGACCGCCTGAGTTTCTGTATTTTTTCCAATTTAAACCTGCCAGAAATGTCAAGAACCCAAAAATATATAAGCCTCAGTGACGGGCGCCGGCTGGGTTATGCCGAATTCGGCGATCGGCAGGGCAAACCGCTTTTCTATTGTCACGGCTTTCCGGGTTCCCGCCTGGAAGCCCGGCTAGCGGACCGTATTTCGTGTAATATGCAAATTCGTTTTGTCGGCATCGATCGACCGGGGTACGGACTTTCCAGCTTTAAAGCCGCGCGCACGATCTCTGACTGGGCCGACGATGTCGCCCAACTGGCTGATGCGCTTGGTGTCGATCGGTTTTCAATACTGGGCGTATCCGGCGGTGGGCCTTATGTCGCCGCCTGCGCTCATCAGATCCCACATCGTATCAACTGGGCGGGCATTATATGTGGCATGGGACCCATCGACACCCCAGGATTGACTCTGGGTATGCCCTGGATATATCGCCGGGGGCTGCTGATCGCAGGTCGCTTCCCGAAAATAGCGACGGCGCTGTACCCCTTTTCAGGATTCTTTTTTCGTCATTACCCCAAACAGATGTTATCCATCATATCCAAAAAAGTTGCCGAACCGGACAAAATGGCACTCAATGATCCTGATTTGATAGATGCCTTGTGCCTATCTTTTCAAGAAGCTTTTTGTAGCAGCCTTCGGTGGCCGGCGGCTGATGTGGTTTTATACAGTCGTCCCTGGGGGTTTGACCTGGCAGACATTCGCATCCCGGTGTACCTGTGGCACGGCGAAAAGGATCGGATCGTACCGCCGGAAATGGGGCGTTACATAGCTCAGGCCCTTCCCGATTGCCGGGCCACCTTTTATGTGAATGAAGGCCATTTCTCAATTATCCTGAATCGAATGAAAGAAATTTGGCAAATCTTCTGATTTGAAAGCAAAACCAGCGCCTCTACCGGCTCATGCTCCAGGGCGACAATTCATGTCTCCAGAAGGACGCTTCATGCCGGAAAATGACACGTCATGGCTCCAGGCGGATCATTCAAGCTTGAAAACGACAAATCAGTTGTAATACCTATTTCGTTTTGATATTTTTAAAATTAAGAAATGACTTTGGATTTTTAACAAATACATTTTCATTGATAATAAGCATTTATCAGGGTGGTCCCATGCCGATTTTAAAACTTGATAAAGACGATGAAAACAAAGAAATTGAATTTGAACTGTTATACCTCAAATCTCTGACAACCAGAGAACGTTTTTTACTCATGCAAAAAAAATCCGATGAAATGAAGAAAATGCTGGCAAAAAATGGATACCGAAAGTCTGCTGAAATCGTTAAAAGAACATAAGGTTCAATTTGTAATCATCGGCGCTACTGCCTTTCCCGTTCATGGCTATTCTCCAGCTACCCTCTCTTTTTTGTCTTCACTTTTTTTGCCGACAATGTAAACTTTTCGAATATTTGATACCGTCTCTTGACTTTGAAACCGACAAATTTGCCACCCGATGTACCATTTTGTTTTTTTATACCGCTTGTCATAATAATGTTCCGAAAAAAGGATGGCGGCATAAGTGTTGTAGCAAAAAAACGTTCTGCAATCGGAACGTTTTTTTGACAACCACTATAACACCTCAGGGCGCTTCAACCCCCTGATTGTCCCTGATTGACAGTATAACCAAATGCTGTGATAAATTTTATGTCTGAAACAAAATATGCACCTATGCACACTTTTGGCGAACGGGGTTATTGAATGAATTTAACACGAAATCATCTTCCTTTTTTTTGTCTGACCATTTTACTGTGGCTCGGTGCTTATATTAGCCCAGCCGGGGCGCAATCCACTCCGCATCTGAACCTTGATTTTAATCGGATCCCATGGTCGCAGCTGTCATTTAGGGCCGCTAATTTCTGGGCCGCGGTCTCGAGTGAAATTCAGCTGAGTCGGCCTGCAGCCTCTGAACTGGATGCCGTATTGCTGAAAACACCCAGAGGCAACCCCATTCAGCCGGCATCTTCGCAAGCCGCCCGTATAACTATCCATACGACCATCGATCACCGGTTGCAGCCGCCGGTTACCATCTACAATCGCATCTGGTTCGACCCGACCGATGCCGCTGCTTTAGGGCGCATTCGCGTCCGGCGCGGGCAGGATGAATTCAAAAAAGAGTATCGCTTCACCGACCAGGGTGTTTTTCGCCATCGAATTGAACCCCAAAATAAGAAGGAAGCTTCGTTGGAGCCCGAAAAGTGGACGGATGTTAAGGACAGCTTTTATCCATTCGATCGCTTCAATTTAGGCTGTGATGACGTTTCCGAACGCTCCCTTCTGATCTATATCCTTTCAGCAGCCCCCTTGGTGCAAAACGACAAACCGCTGTCCGTTTGTGTTTTCGGCAAACGCGCGCTGCACCGGGTCACGCTTCAGAAAACAGACACCCGGTCAATTGCAATTGACTATGTCGAAAAAAACCGGCAGGCCGAAACCCGAAGAAAGGGGCACGTCATGGCGACCGAAGTTGCCATTTCAGCCGAAGCGATTAAATCCGGTCAGCTGGAGGCCGAAAATTTTTCATTTCTGGGTTTTCAAGAAGATATTTCGATCCACATTGATCCCGTCTCTCATTTGCCCATCCAGATCAGCGGCGTTATTCCTGCAGTCGGTAAAACACACTTAAAACTAAATAGTGTCAAAATCAACCCACACCCGCATTAACATCATCCGGTTCGCCTGTCCAGACATCAAACCCTGCTTTTTTTAGGTTACAGCGACTCGCGTGGTTGAAAGAAAGAGGCGGCGCTTTCCACAGAAGGCCTATTGACAAAATAGCAGCAGACAGTTAGATTGAGCGCCAAAATCCCGTTATTCCTGGGAAAGCACGAAAACACGGCAAATCATAATTAGCGCCAGGCTCCATTTCTTGCGGCAAGCGGTGGTGCTTTTTGTTTAAGAAGCAACTGACAGAAGCAAT
>JASFIG010000299.1:0-6025 GCA_050122795.1 Desulfobacterales bacterium | reverse complement strand
CGAGCGCGTAATTTGATACCATTTTTTATCTTTTATTCGATATATCACATTTAAGGAAGGGAGTTCATTGTGGATCTGACAAGACGGAGGCTTTTTTTTATATTTTGCCTTTGCATAATGCCCCAGACCGCCTTTTCCGGCGACTTTGATGGTCTAAAACCACTGTCAGGCTCTGTTGATAAAATTATTGAAATCAGTATATTCAAAATTATCAGTGATGTTGATCCTGACACCGTCGGACTCCCACGAAAGTTTTTGATAGATTTTAAGGCAAAAAAACTGCGGCCATCAAAGGATAGCCTCGTCAGAAAAACCAGCAACATCTATCGCGTTGAGCAGATAGAGAACAAGCTGATACTTCAAGGGATTGACGAAGGCGTGGAAAACATTGACGATGGCTTAGCCTGGAGCATAACCATTTCAAAAAAAACAGGTAAGGTGGTTCTTTCTGCATCGGGTGATGGTAAAGCTTATGTTGTATTTGGGACATGCAGCCCGGTTAAAAATTAGCAAAAATAAGGGCTCGCTTCTTCGATATTTTTGATCGTTCATTACTAAAATCCATTTTTGACATCTGACATTTACAGATTAACTTTATGATGGCTTGACGGTAAAGGCAGTTTATCTTTTAAAATGTAGGAGATTATTAAATGAAGCGCACATCTCTATCTAAAATGGTTTTTTTTGCTGTTATATCCATAAGTTTTCTACCTGTTTTAAATGTTCATGCAGACGATAATACCTGTGTTCTTAAAGCAGACAGTGCAAAGGTCTTCATCGCCGTATGGGATGACGATTCAGACGGAGATCGACAAGAAAAAATCTTTGAAGGCTGGCTCGAATCCGGTGACCGCCAAACAATTAACAGCAAGACCGGTTATATTGATTATAGCTATCAGTAAGCCGATGATGATCGATCCTACGGTGATAATTTCAAAACTTGCTCAGGCGGGAATACGATTCGAGTGCCGTAGTCTTTTATTAACCTTATTGATTGGTTGCGGGGAAACGCCATGTTGCGATGTCGATCATTTCTTTTGTGCCTGATATGCTATGCTACGATTGCTGTCCCTATATCCACCTATGCCGATGAGGAAATTGAAGATTTAATCGATATTGCAGAATCGAGAGGAAAAATTATTGCCGTTATCGAGGGCACGAGGACCGTTACCTTTGATCTTCGACCCAATGAGAAGATGCTATGGAGCGGCTCAAGAGGCTATTTAGCGGCATTTTCAACGGATCACCACTTTTTCGTCATCTCCACTTCCTTAAATGCCTGGCAGGCGTTGCCGCTGAGATTAGACGAATCAGGCAAAGGCGTTGTGTCCCTGTCGCCGTATATTGCCTTGCTGGCAACCGGAGATCGTGCTGTCGGGTTTGATGCCATCTCCAACCGCTTTGTTGAAGCGCAACTTCCCCTTAGCGATGAACTGGTTGCAGCGGAAGCTGAAAGATATGTTGCTGTGGTGATTACAACTACCCGGGCATTCGGTTTGGCGGCAGAATCTTCGGCTTTTGTTGAAATTAACCTCCGAATGAATGAAACGATAGAAGGCATAAAACTGACCTTTAGCAAGGCAACAGTCCGCACCTCCGATCGTTTGCTATCCTTTGAAGCCTCAGGTTCGACCTGGAAAGAAAACAGGCTTTATTAACGCTTTAGTGGCTAAAAATTTGTTCAATGGTCACCGCGCTGCCATGCGATTGGGCCGGATCGGCGCGGCGTGAGCGGAGATCAAGCGGGAACGGTCGGCCAGCGGCGTATCAGGCGAGCCGGTTTGATCGAAAGGATCAACCTTCTGGATTACCAGTCGCGACCGCCCTTAATAGATTCACCTTTTGGGGTTACAGGATGTCGCCACATAAAGTAATTTTTAACACTGAATATGCCGGTTTCTTGGACGACCTCAAAACCGAAACGCTCATAAAATCTGACATTTTTGTCTGAATCTGTTTCTAAATAGGCCGGGGCGAAACAGGCATCCACTTCCTTGCAGAAACGATTTAATAGTATTGTGCCAATACCTTTTCCCTGATGGGACGGCAATACACCAACGGGGCCCAGATGCCAGTGCTGTTTCAAAGGATCATGCCGCGCCCATTCGTTGCGCCAGTGTGATTTACGCCACTCCAGATTATTGACTTTCTCAGGCTGGGCGCGTTCTTCGGTGACGGTACTGCCATCACAGGATTTCATCCGCATTACGGCTACTATTTGCGTTCCAATCGTCGCCAGGAAGGTAATACCCGGTAAATCAGTCAAAAGCTCAAAAAATGTTTTTGCGATTATGTTGCGTTGTTTTTCGCCCTGACCCTGAAAAATGGCGATGTGAATGGGCACTTTGAGCATTGCCTCACTGAGAACTCTTGAAGCCTCTGAGATGTCGCTTTTTTGCAAAAATGAAATCCTGCATGTCTGCATTTTTAATCCTATTGACAACATTTTTTAAAAACAAAATCAATTTTTGAAATTGGCCTATTGATAACCTGTTCTCATTTTAACCTGAATTTGTGATTTTCGACTTTCCGCCGGTGGCGATCATAAGTCCGAGCCTTTGGCGCGTGGCTTCGCCCGCTGCCGACAGTCCGACAATGCGACCTTTTGACATGACGGCGATGCGATCGCTGAGAGCCATCAGCTCGTCCAGATCCTCAGATACCAGCAAAATAGCGGTGCCGGATTCGCGCAGCCGCATCAGCAGCTGCCAGGTATGATCGATGGCTCTGGCATCCAGCCCCTGGGCGGGATAAACTGCTACCAGACACTTTGGTATTCGCCAGGTTTCACGACCCAGAATGAGGCGCTGGATGTTTCCGCCCGAAAGGATGCGCGCCGGGGACTTCCACAGATCGGAAACCAGGGCCCCGAATCGGGTGACGATCTCTTTGGTGTGTTCGGTGATATAGGATTTGTCGACAAACGAGCCTTTTGAAAACGGCGGCACCCGAATATCTTTGAGGACGACATTTTCTGCGGTGGTCATCGGCTCCACCACCCCCATAGCGCGTCTTTTTTCCGGAATGTGGGTCACGCCGGCGCTGATAATTTCCCGTGGTCTCCGGTTGGTGTAATCTTTTCCGCCGATGATCACCCGGCCGCCGGTAGCTTTGCGCATACCTGTAACGACCTCGGCCAGCTCGCTCTGGCCGTTTCCGGAGATCCCCGCAAAACCCAGGATTTCGCCCTGCCGGATTGAAAAGGAAAGCCCCCGTAAGGCCGGTTCCTGATCTGCCCCCAGGGCTTCGAGATTTTTGACCTCCAGCACAATCGTATCGGACTTGACCGGTTGGCGTTCAAGATGGACCGGTGTGTGCTCGCCAAACATAAGTTTGACCAGCTCGCTTCTGTCGGTTTGATCTGTGGGTCGGGTCCCCGTGGATTTGCCGAGACGCAGAACGGTCACCCGATCGCCGACTTCCAGGGCTTCTTCGATTTTGTGGGTGATGAACAAAATCCCATACCCCTGCCGGGCCATGTTTTCCAGGGCCTCGAAAAGGCGCTCGGCATCGGCTGAGATCAGAGAGGTGGGCTCGTCTAAAATCAGAATTTGCGGGTTATGGTAGAGGACCTTGATGATCTCGGCCCTTTGCTGTTCACCGGCCGAAAGATTTTCGACTTTGGCCAACGGGTCCACGGACAAATGGTACCTCGCTGAAAGCTCACGCACCTTTGCTTCTACTTCCGGCAGGGGAAAAGAAAGATCGGAACCCGGCAGACCCAGGGCGATATTTTGCGCCACCGTAAAGGGTTTTACCAGTGCCAGCTCCTGGTGAACCATTCCGATGCCGTGCCGGATGCCGTCTGCAGGTGATTTCAACGTCACCGGTCGCCCTTTGACCACGATCTGGCCTTCTGAGAGGGAATAAAAGCCCGAAAGGCAGTTGGCAATGACGGTTTTACCGGCACCATTTTCTCCGAGCAGGGTGTGGATTTCACCGGCCCGGATATCGATATCGATGTGATCCAAGATCAGATGCTGCCACACGCCGGGAAACCCCTTGCACAGACCCTTGCCTTCAAGGAGTTTGTCGCCGTTGCCCTGTGAGTGTGTGGTTTTTTGATTCAAGATGCCGCACCCTTTGATCTTATTCGCGCTGATATGGAATGCCCATGGCGGCTGGAAATTTGGCGCGCCCGATGACCCCGGCGACGACCAATAGCGTGACGGCATAGGGGGCCATTGCAATAAACTGCCAGGGAATAATTTTTTGAACCGCCGGCATGGTCGCCACCCAGACTGCCAGGTTGTCAAAAAAGCCGAATATGAAACCGCCGAGCAAGACCAGCAGCGGGTTGAGCCCGCTGAAAACGACAGTAGCCAAAGCAATAAAGCCACGGCCGGCCGAGATCTCCTTGGTAACCGAGCCCAACCAGTCAATACTGAGATAGGCCCCGGCCAGACCGGCCAGCGAAGCGCCTGCGGCCGTTGCCAGCAGCCTCAGCAGCTGGATTTTGATGCCGGCCACATCTGCGGCCTGCGGGTTTTCGCCCGCAGCCCTTATTTTCAGGCCCAGCTTGGTGCGAAAAAGCAAAAGATAAATCAAAACCGGCAGAACAATGGCCACAAATATCATCGGACTCAAATCGCCGAATGGGGTGGCGATATTCGCCAGCTGGTGCTCGGTGGCCACGGCATGGTGCCCGGGCACACCCAGGTGGATCAACCAGAACGCCACCAGGCCGGCGGCAAACAGATTGATACCCACCCCGGCGATCAGCTGGACGCCTTTAAAATAGGTGCACACCGCTGCGAAAATGAGGCCGATCACAAATCCGGTTCCCAGTCCGATCAGCAGACCGGCCACCGGCCCGCCAGCTTCCGCCCCTAAAGCTCCGGTCATGGCACTGACCAAAATGATACCTTCCAAGCCGATGTTAAACAGGCCTGCCGATTCGCCGACCACTTCACCGGAAGCCGTAAGGGTAATGGGGACCATGGCATGTAATGACCCCAGTAGAATCCCACCGGCATATTCAAGGTTCATCGCTATCTCCTGTTTTATGAGCGCTTTGCCCGAAAATTTAGTGAAGGCGTTAATTTGCGCAACCAGGAAAACAATTTGACCAGCTCAGGGATGGCCAAAAACAAAACGACCATTCCCTCCACTACCCGGACCAGTTCCAGGGGAACGCTCGCCAGCATCTGCATCATTCTGCCCCCGGCCAACAGACCGCCAAAAAAGATGGCGGCAAAGATGATCCCGATCGGATGGTTCCTTCCGATCATGGCCACTGCCAGGCCTTCAAAGCCCAAACCTTTAATGGACGGCATGCCGCCGTAAATCGCGTATACCGGCGGGCGCCCCATGACATGCACCGCACCCGCCAGGCCGGCGGTGAGCCCGCCGGTGATGAAAACAAAGACAATGATCTTCCACTTTTCAATACCCGCATAGGCGGCTGCCAGCGGGTTATGCCCGGTGGCGCGGACATCAAACCCGATGACCGTTCGCCACAACGCAAGGTAGACGATGATGGCGGCAAAAAGGGAAATGAAGATACCGTAACTGAGACTCGTTCCCGGCACCAGCAACGGCAGGCGGTTCGAATCGACAATGCTGACCGTTTTTTCGGCTCTTTGCGGGTCAACCAGAATTTCGGTGATCAGATAAAAGCACAAAAATTGAGATATCCAGTTGAGCATGATGGTTGAAATCACCTCATGCACGCCGCGGGTGGCCTTTAAAATGGCAGCCGGAAAACTCCAGAGGGCCCCCGCCAGGACCGCGATAATTATGCTCAGGGCAACGCCGATGGCCCCCGGCAGATGAAAATAGCTGACTGCCACCGCGGCCAAAGCCCCCAGATAAAGCTGGCCTTCAGCGCCGATGTTGAACATCCCGCCCCGAAATCCAATCGCGAAGGTCAGGGCCGTGAGGATCAGCGGTGTGGCATTGGCTAAAGATTCTGAAACGCTATACAGATCGCCAAAGGCGCCATTGAAAAGGGCGCGGTAGGCCGCTAGCGGATCATAACCGTAGAGCCAGATAATCACTGCGCCGACCGCAAATCCGATGACGC
>JASFIG010000298.1:0-6048 GCA_050122795.1 Desulfobacterales bacterium | reverse complement strand
CTGGTCTGCAGCTAAGCGTCAAATAACGATCAGCCGCCAGCTGACGCTCAATTATCCCTGGGATTCAATTCGCGACGTGCTGCTGCATGAAATGGCCCACCAAATCGCAAGTGAGCTGTTTAACGCCTCTGCCCGGGCACCCCACGGAACAGCCTTCCAACGGGCCTGCAAACTACTGCGAATTGATCCAGCGGCCTCTGCCGATTACCAGCCCCTTTATGATCGCCTGATGAGCGATCATTCCGGGATTTACGATAAACGCATGCTCAAGATCAAAAAACTGCTGGCGCTGGCGGAAAGCAAAAATCGGTTCGAAGCCGAAGCCGCCATGACCAAAGCCCACGAACTCATTGCCCGGCATAACGTCGAGTTCAACAATCACCCAGACGAGCGCCAATTTTTGAGTGTTTTCATCGGCTCCCCTGCCCTGCGTCATCCCCGTGAAGATTATCACCTGGCCAATTTGCTGCAGGATTTTTATTTTGTCTGCGGCATCTGGGTGCCGTCTTACGTCCTGCCCAGGGGGAAAATGGGAAGAGTTCTGGAAATCAGCGGCACGGCCCCTAATCTAAAAATGGCCGATTACGTTCATGACTTTATCCGCACGTTCATAGAATGCCAGTGGTCGGCTTACAACCGGGACAGAGGGTTGAATCGGTATCGCAAAACCGATTTTGCGGTGGGCATCATCGAAGGATTCCGCGCCAAACTGGAAACCCATATCAACCAGAGCAAGACATCGCCAAACGTGCGGGCACTCATTCGCAAAAAAGATCCCCGGCTTCAAAAATATTACCGATTCAGGTATCCGCACACCGCTTCCATCCAAAGAGCGGCATCCCGGCAGGACGCCCGGGTTTTGAAGGACGGTAAAAAAGTAGGTCAAAAATTAGTCATTGCCAGAGGCATCTGTGAGCGCAAAAAAGGCAAGCCGCGCTTGATCGGTGAGCAATAAGCTTTAAGACCTTTAAGCGGATGATGTATCCGGGTTACGAGGTGCGACGGATGAGAGTTTGGCCTGCTTGGAATCGGCTGGTTCGGAAACCACCCGCACCTCCAAAGGGCTGGTAGCGTCCAGATGCACGTCGCGCTGCGGAAAGGCAATCGTGATGCCGGCTTGCCGGAACTCTTTATCAATTGACCGATTCATGGCATGCAGCATCGGTATCCAGTCATCAATACTTTTAATAAAGACCCGCAATTCAAAATTGAGCGAATTGTCGCCGAAGCTTAAAAACACCGGCTGCGGTGCCGGAGATTTCAATACGAGGGGATTTGCCTGGGCCGCTTCCAGCAAGAGTTGTTCCGCCAGTTCCGTGTCGGAGCCATAGGCGATACCAACCGGTATCTTGATGCGAATGATGCTGTCGCTCAGTGACCAGTTGATCAGGCGGCCGGTAATAAACTCTTTGTTGGGGACAATCAGCTCCTTGCGATCCCAGTCCAGAATGGTCGTCGCCCGAATCTGGATGCGGGTAACCGTGCCGTGGATATCGCCCACGGTTACCGTGTCTCCGACCGTAAACGGCCTTTCAAACAGTACAATCAACCCGCTGATAAAGTTGGCGACAATTTCCTGCAAACCGAAACCGAGCCCGACGCCCAGCGCAGCCACCAGCCACTGCAAATTTGACCAGCGCAAACCCATGGTGTTGAGCGCAATCACAATACCGATCGCCGTCAGCGTATACCGGGTGATGGTTGAGTAGGCGTAGCGGGCACCGGGATTCATCGGCAGGCGATTCAATAAAATCATTTCGAAAAGTCCCGGCAGATTGCGCACGGCGATGATGGTGACGGCAATGACAATCAGGGAAACGGCGATGTTGCCCAGTGTGATCGGAACCGTCTGGGGGATGCCGTCTACCACCCGGCTGTAGCTCCACAGTTCAACATCCTGCAAAATCCCCATGGCCGGCAAAACCGGTTCCCAGATCAGCCACAATCCTACCAGGGCAAAGATGAAAAGCAGCATTTTCAGAAGGGTGCGTGTCTGCTCGTCGATGGTGCTCATGTTGACGACCGATTTCATCAGGGTTGCATGATCATCGGCAGAGGCAGTGAGTGCCGGGCCGGATTCGCTGTCCATCATTTTTTCTTTTTGCTGCTGCTGGGCCATACGGGCTTTTTTCAGTGCAAGCTTGCGGCGCGTCAGCATTAATAATCTGTGAATCAGATCATTAAACACGATCAGAACAAAGACCAGCACCCACGTCCAGCCGATCACAAAGCGGATTTCAAGTGCCGAATAGTAATATCCCAGAACCGTAAGCCCCAGGTTCAACAGCGGCAACGCAACCGCCAGGGGGTACCAGACATAGCGCAGGCGGGCCAGCCAGCTTTTGGGATATTTTAGAACCAGCGTGGAGGTAATGCCGCCCTTGAAATGCAAAATCCGGGCTAGAAATGTGGCGCCGGCAGCAAACTGGATAATCAGCGTAAATTTGGCCAGCGTATCCGAATATTCCATCTCCGGCACAGCTTCCATGGCAGCCACAAAAAATGTGCAGCCTGCGACAATTGGAAAATACCAGCTGAAATTGTGCATCAGGAGCCGGCGGGCGGGTTCCGGCCAGCGGAAATGAGCCTGCGCCAGGCCATTTTTGCGACAGATATAGTAAAAAAGGCTCAACAAGAGCAGCGTTGTCGCAGTGGCCTTCAATCCGCTGATCAACCCAAAGGTAAACGGCTGCGGCGGCCGCAGTTTGAACAACATGGCAGAAGGAAATGCCATCATATACGGCCAGACAACAGCCAGCAGCACGGTCAGCCCCAATGCGCCGAGGGTCAGCCGAAAAGAATCCTGCAACGGATGGTGCTGCACAATCTCGCTGATTTCTTTCAATTTGCGTCGTTCCCACCGCCTGAGGTACAGCAGCAGGCCGGCGATCAAAACACCGATAAACCAGATCGCCCCCTGTCGGCGCCATGACCGACTCAAATCCTGCATGAGTTCACGCCAGGATGCGGGCGCAAAGAACCACCCCAGCGCGGTCCTCAGGTTTAGCAGATCCGAGCTGCCCAGGCGTTTGGAACTGCGAATCCAGAGCAGATAGCGATCGAGAAATTGACCGAACGCTTCTGCCGTGCTCACCAGCTGCTGCTCGCTAAATTCGATATCCTGCTGTAACTTCAAGATCCGGTCGTAGCCGGAGGTCAATTTTTCAATGATCTCGATACGATTATCGAGTACTTCTCGAATTTTCATATTGAGTAGCATACGGTCGGCGTCGGACAGATGGCCGGCTGAGGCAACCAGACGCCCCGCCAGCTCGTTTGGAGCGGAGATGTCACGCAGCATTCGGTTCAAATCGATCTGTCTTTCGCTCATTTCGCTGATTTTGACTCTGCGGCTGTCAGAATCTGTCATATATTCATAGTCGCGCGGCAGATCAAGGCGCTGTGCGCGCAACGCCAGTCCGATCGTTTCGGTCAACACAACGGATTGAACCCTCTGCTGAGCCACCTCGTAGTCTTCTTCCAGTTTTTTCAAACGCAACTGCAGCTGTTTTTGTTTTTCGATCAGAGCGGCCTCTTCCCGGGCAACGTCTTCCAGCTCGCGGCTCAATTGGATGTTGATGTCAAATTGGTCCTGTATATCTTTGGGAAGCAGGGGTATCTGCAGGATGGCATCACGAGCCTCCTCCTGCGCTTGTTCAGCCTCCTGTTGCCGGCGTTTCTGAATTTCGGCCTGCCAGACGGCCACCATTTGTTGACGGCTCTCCACCGCTTTACGGGCCACATCGCGCTCGGTGCTGAACAATTCGACGATCACATTATGCCTGTCCTGGCGCAGCTCGATCAAATTGATCTCGGCGTTTAATTTGTTGCGCTCGGCCTCAAGGCTCAGTTTCCTGAAATGATTGACTGTTTCTTTTTCGGTGAAGTTTGCCAGGCCCGGCAGCTCGTTTTCCACCTCTTTGCGCCGGGTTTTTGCGCCGGCCAGCTGCGCGGCTGCCTGGCCGCTGAACTCCTTTTCCGCTGCCAGGCGATTCTCCCATTCCTGCAGTATATTTTGAGCCCGTGCGAGCTCAGCTTCTTTCTTTAGGAGGCGCTGCTCAATATCAGGTGTGTCCATTTGCCGCGCCCGTTCTGCGATATTGTCCGGTGGCGACAGGGGTCTTTTGAGCTCTGCCAGTAAACTTTTCAACCTTGCGGGGGCCGCCTGGATCAACTGTGATAATTCGCCCGCCTGTTTTTCAGTGCTGCTGCCCATCTCCAGGAAAGCGATTGCCTGATCGATATACCCGAGGCTGCTGCTTTTAGCGGCTGCATCGATATCGGTCCTATTTTCGATGGTGCTGCGCCTGTTTTTTAAATTTTCGATCGTTAGGGTTGGGGATGCAGTTGCCGATGATGGAGATGTACCGGTTTGCCGGGCGTGTATCTTGGCTGTAAATACCAGCAGCAGCCCGATCAAAATCAGGCTGACTGAACAGACAGTCTTTTTCTTCATGTACATCCTTTCATGGCTGCTGAGTTAAAAAAGCGCCGAGGTTTTTGGAGGCCGACCGTCAAAGGACCTTTTTAATACGAAAAACAATAATATCAATAAATTGCGTTGTCAAACAAAACCACTCCAATCGCAGACAAAAACTATTTTCGCGTGCATATTTGGCAAGATTATCGTTGAAATGTCAACCTCAATATGTCATCCGCTTGACAAAATAAATGAACGTCATAAGATGTGGCCCGTCAAATTTATGGTTCAAAGCTCACATATAATGGTGGCCGTCGAGGGCCTTTTTTCATAAAATCATTTTCAACACTATTCTAAGTGTCGGAAGAAATCTGGAGGGATCATGGTTTTCAATGCCAAACAGTTCAGATATTTATTATTGTCTGCTGCCGTCATTTGTTTGTTGCTTAACTTGCAGGGATTGGCCTGGGCTCAGAGTGCTAAATCCCCACCGGCAAAAAACAATACCGCCCCGGCTGCAGATAAAATATCAAAAACAACATCACCCACCGATAGCCCGTCGAAAGAGACTGCCGCAGCGCCGAATAAAGTTGACCGGGTCGGTGAAAAGGTCGGAGAACAAGTCGATCAATTCACCCGTAAAGCGTCTTCTCTGTTTGGGGACTGGATCGCTGCCAAGATCTTTTATGGTATAACGTGGCTCAAATTAATTCTGTGTTTCTTGCTACTTTTTATGGTGCTGCTGACCGAACGAGCGGTGCGTCTGACCATCGATCGCAGAATGAAAGCGCTGGCGGACGAGAAAGACCTTAAACCCATCCGGCACCTTTTACTGGAATCGATTGCCAGGCCACTGTCGTTGTTTATTTGGGTCTACGGCATTTATCTGGTACTGACGCCGTTGTTTTTGCATTTTCGCAGACCTGATGGGACCAACCTGGTGAATACCGTTGCTCGCGAAGCGTCTGAATTGGGTGCCGCCGTTGCGCTTGTGTGGTTTATCTTCAAGCTGGTGTCGATTGTGGATTTCAAGCTCAAAAATTGGGCTTCATCCACCGATAATGCCCTCGATGATGCCCTCGCACCGCTGGCGGGAAGAACCTTGCGCGTTTTCATCGTTATTATCGGCAGTATTTTAATCATCCAAAATCTGACCGGCGTCAAAATCGGCCCCTTGCTGGCTTCGCTGGGCATCGGCGGTATTGCCGTCGCATTTGCGGCCAAAGATTCCATCGCCAACTTTTTCGGTACCCTGACCATTCTATTTGACAAACCCTTCCAGCTCGGCGAACGGATCACGATCGATAAATACGATGGTGTTGTCGAGGATGTCGGCTTTCGCAGTACACGCATCCGAACGTTGACCGGACACCTGGTGACCATACCCAATGAAAAGGTCGTTAACACGGGGGTGGAAAACATCGCCAAGCGCCCGCATATCCGTTGGCTGACGAATATCACCGTCACCTATGACACAGCACATGACAAAGTTGAAAAAGCAGTCGCCGTCATCAAAGAAATCTTAAACGATCACGAAGGCATGCATCCGGATTTTCCACCCCGGGTTTACTTTAATGGATTCAATGATTGGAGCTTGAATATTATGGTGATTGCCTGGTATCATCCGG
>JASFIG010000297.1:0-6056 GCA_050122795.1 Desulfobacterales bacterium | reverse complement strand
ATTGGCTGTCGCCTCAAATGCCGATTATATTGTCACAGGAGATAAAGATCTGCTGATTCTAAAAAGTTTCCAAAACATCCCCATATTAACGCCGCGATCGTTTTCCGACATTCTTCATAGTGAAAAGAAATAATACATGTCGTTTTTCAGCCTGAGCTGTCGTTCTGAAGATCCGAATTGTCGTTTTCCGGCCTGAGCCGTCAAGCAACAAAAGCTGTTAAGCCCCTGAGCTCTTAAGCTGTTAAGTTTTCAAAATTTCCAGCCTACCAGCTCAAAAGCGTATCAGCTCATTGGCTTATCAGCCAACCAGCTTACCAGCTAAATGGCTTAAAGGACCAATTAACCATTTAACGAATTAACGAATCAACGAATTAACCAAATATAATCTGCGGATTGACTATTGTTAATTTAGTGTGTACTATTACACATAAATAAACACACTAAGAGGTGTATAATGAATAAAGATCCTGTACGCTTAAATATCACCCTGCCCAAAAAATTGGTTCAGACTCTCGATAAATTGGCTGGCCCTAGGAAACGTAGCCGATTTATTGCAAAGGCCTTAGAAAATCAAATCAAGCAACATGAACAGGCGGAACTTGAAAAACTATTAGCGCAAGGTTACCAGGCAAACGAAAAAGAAAGCGCCGCCTTTGCAAGGGAATTTGAAGACACCGATCTGGAGGGATGGGATGAATATTAAAAGAGGGAGCATATATGTTGCCGCGCTTGACCCTGTCATCGGAAAAGAAATTTCCAAAACCCGTCCTGTCGTCGTTGTCTCTAATGATATAAATAATCAGTACTCGGGAACTGTAACGATTGTACCCATAACTTCAAAAAACCTTCAGAAAATATATCCTTTTGAGGTGTTGTTAGCCAAAGGAACCGGAAATCTACCCAAAAACTCCAAAATAAAATGCGATCAGATCCGCACCCTCGATAAAACCAGAATTGTAAAATTTATCGGGGCGTTGAATAAAGAAATAGTGAAACAGATTGATACGTCCATTAAGATTCACCTGGCTTTACCTTGATAGGCTGTTAAGATATCCAGCGCGTCAGCTGATGAGCTGTTTGAGCAACGGTCCATCGATCTGCGGATCGCCTTGAGCCTTAATCGCTGACCCGCTTATCCGCGGTTCGACTATTTTGCGGACAATCCTAACATCTTATCCTCAATAAGGGTTACGACGACATGGGGAAATTTCTGCAGGGTGTACGGTTTAAACTCCATCATCAGATCCTCGACGTTACCGGGATCGCCCTGTTCTATGTTTACGGTGCTCCGCATGATTTTTTTAAAGTTTCGGGGAAATCTTGCAGCTACCCGCTTAAAGGGCAGATCGGAAACCATTTCGGACGTCAGGTAGCCCAGAACAAGCGCTTCGAGTGCCTTTTTGCCGGGGTGCTCCCAGGGATACCGGAACACATTGATGAATCGTCGATAGTCGATTAAAAAGCAAATGCCCTCTTCAGGATCATGCAGCATCGCTACATCCCGGCTGCGCGTCATTTCCCGAGGAAGTCTCATTTCCGGCGGCCGGTAGGCCTTTCCCGTGTTCTTTTCATAGAATTGGGCGGGCGTAAGACCGGTTTTCGGGTTCACTTTTTCATAAACCTGATAGTCCATAAAAGCCCGGTATTTTTGCAGTATCTCCTTTCCGGTTCCAAAGACTTCATCTGCTCCGAAATAATTCACGAAATCTTCATGCTGCTCCGCAACGACCTTCCGGCTTTTTTGAAGCTTTTGCGGGTTATCGCGAAAAGCCAACCGTGGATTTTTCAGCTGGATATCGCGGGCGGTTTGATACATTTCGGCCCGCTGTTGCTCGTTGCCCTCTGTCTGAAAAATGGAGACCGCCCCAGAGAAGACATGAAACTCCAGAGCCGGCACGATTCTGGCAGCCAGAAAATCTCCGGGTTGAAGGCCGGGGTCCTCCATGGACCCTGTGGCATAGACCCGGTAGTTTCGTTCGTTGATCAGATTTTCCAGGCGGAAAAAGTTTTTGTCGACGGCTTCAATCTCAAAAAGGCCGTCAATGACGTTTTTCCATCCCAGGAGCAGCCTGCGCACATCAAGACTCATGACGGCATTGTATTGCTCGACGAAGCGGCCGATGATTGTCTCGCCGGATTCCAGCTCGCATTCCAGCACGAACCAGTCCTGAAACCCAATCCATTCGTTTTCGTCCTCTGGGCGTTCGCGATTGCCGTATCGCCTAAACCTGGCCGCTTCGAAGTCGGGTTTAAACTCGGTGCGCCGTGAGTAGCTGATCAGGGCCCCCTTGATGTCTGCAATCCGCTCCAGGGTTTCCGGCGCCAAACCATCGGTTCCAACGACAAGATCGGCCTTTAATAACTGCGGGTAAAAATCGGCCTCCTCGAAAATATCCAGTTCATCTTCGTCCAGGATGAGAAACGGTTTGCCGTTTTCGCCGAAACGCGCCAGATCGCCCGGGTCCGGCTGAACCGGCTCCAGCAACCTGAGCCAGACTTTGTATTCACGGGGGAGTTTAAACTTCCATTTCCGAGCCCATTGGATGCCGCCGTAAACCAGGGCAGCGGCTAGGGTCGGATCGCAGGCAACCAGACGGCTTTCTGCCTCATTCGCCTGGGCCTTGAACCCCTCGATGTCAGCTTCAATTAAATCGTATTCCCCCCAGCAATCCTTCAGACCCATCCCGGCCAGATCTACCAGAAAGGCGCCGAGGACCAATCCGCCGGGCGCATCGCGAGTAATGTATATTGTCGCGAATTTCTGGTCCTCCCAGTCTTGGTTAATCAGACACTCTGCCAGGGGATGGTGGAAGCTGAGGGTTTCCCGTAACAGGGGATCCTTGCGCAGCAATGCGGGCATGGATTGACGGCGCGCTTTTTTGGCTTTGCGAATTTCTTTGCGTTTTTTGCGTTGCCGCTGTCTTTTAGATTTTTTTGCCATATTGATAGTTTTCCATAACAAATTATCGTGTGGAATCAAAATATAATCTGCAGAAATCCCACGCCCGCCATGCGAGACCGCAAGGCGAGGCGGGCGGGTGCGTAATCCTCCACAAAGATTGGCGGACAGGGCTGCGGATATATTACTTGTTCAAACAGTCAAATAGAGCCTGTTCAATATTATTATATTTAATCATTACAGTATGTTGTAATGCCGAAAAACCGAAAGTAACTCAAAAATACTGCATTTGCGGGCAGCTAAAAATCAGGGGAATTTAAAATTTTTCTATAAATATTAGAATCTTTGTGCTCCTTTTAATTATTAATCAGCAGTATTGAACAAAAGGAGCCCAAAATGGTGACTTTTCAAATTCCCCCTCCGGAGATTCCACCACCAGTGAAATTGCGCTGAATGCCTCTGATTTAAAAGGCTATGTTCGTGTTGCCGGAAATAAAAGTGAAGTGGGCGTCATTGGCGGCAGTACCATGACCCTGGAAACTGAATCCGGTCAACTGACCGTTGTTACGGGAAAAAAAATCACCATGACGCTCGCCGAGCCCGAGACAGCAGTTGCTGCGACCAGCGGAAGCGAAAGTGGCGGTATGAGCAAGAGGACGCAATATATCCTCGGCGCTATCGCAGCCGGTGTCATTGTCGCGGGTGGAATTGCCCTGGCCGGATCGGGTGGCAGCGGAAGCAGCAGCAGCAGTGGTTCGCCGGCCGCTCCCTAATTGAATTGCCCACATCAGATTCAAGAAGTTTTTATATAACTGCCCGGCGATCGTGAAAAGCGTCATGGCAAACAGGCGATGTTGAGCCCGAAGATAAAAGTTGGCTGCAGCACTTCTTCCATCGCGCTGAATTTATCACCATGCCGGCAGCATAGTTGATAGCCAAAAAATAGTAATGTCTAAATCAGGAGTCTCCCTTGGGTTTCAAGTACAAAAGACAAATTTTGTCGAAGATGATGATTGTGTTCTTAATTTTTTCATTCGCGACCATTGGATTCTCGACGCACGCGAATGCGGCCAGAATAATCCCCACCGGCAAGGTTTCCATTATCCAAAACGGTAAAATTATCGGTGAATTCAGCAAGGAAATCCCGCTGCCAGAGGGTTCCCAGCTTCTATGCGAGGGCAGGTGCACGGTATTACTGGATGACCTGCATGTTGTGGCAGAGCCGGACACCTTATTTTCGGTTAAACCGATGCCCGCCGGAAACGAGCTTGCAGTCGAGGAGGGAACCGCCTATTTTTCAGTTAGGGAAACCTCCGGCCCTCTGGAATTTAAATCCCCCGCAGGCAATGCAAGCATGCGCGAAGTTTCGGTTAGCGGCCGTGAGTTAAAAGGCTATGTGCGGGTCTCCGGCAGCAAAACCGAGATCGGCGTTATTGATGGCGGTAGCATGACGGTTAAGACGTCATCCGGTGAGATGGCGATCACCCCCGGCAAGCAGGTCACCATCGCTCGGGTTAATCCGGGAACGCCCGGGTCTGCGGCCGGTGCCGGCGGCGGTTCCCTTACGGCCACCGATATTGCTCTGGGCGCTGCCGGCGTCGGTGTGTATGCAGTGGGCGCATGTGCACTTACGGCCTATGATTGGAGCGATGGCGGCTCGGACGGAAGCCCGTCTTCTCCCTGAGTGACTGCAACATTCGCGGATGCATAACTATTAAATTTGCGTGCTTGGAGTCTTTCCGATGACACAAAAAGTCAAGCAAAAATGGGCAATGATGCCCTGGGCAGTGATAATCGGTTTGATGATCTATTTGACTTTTGCTGCCGGTTGCACAACAAGTCCAAATGTTGGAAAAAACCTGCCGACCGGGCAATTAAAACAGGACGAGATTCACGAAATTAATGAACAACTGTTTGCTTCTGCCAATTTGCACACAGATCCGAGTGACTATCTCTTAGGATCCGGTGATCTGCTTCAGGTGAAGGTTTTTGAAGCTGAGGATTTGAACGCAACCGTCCGAATCAGCTCACGCGGTTACGTAACACTGCCGCTGCTGGGTGCGGTGTTGGTCAAAGATTTGTCGGCACGCGAGGCAGAAGAGAAAATTGAGAATCTATACCGCGCCAGGTACATTAAGGATCCGCACGTTGGCATCTTTGTTGAGGAGCATTTCAGCCGGCGCGTCACCCTGATGGGCCAATTTCGCAATCCCGGTACCTACGATTACCTTTCTAAACAGCGACTTTTGGATGTGATGGCCCTGGGAGGCGGTTTAAGCGAGAAAGCGGGCAGAGTGGTCCAAGTTCGCAGATATGGCGGATCAGCCAAAGGCCCCAATGTATTTATGGTTGATCTGGATCAATTGGTCAATGAAGGCCGATCTGAGCTCAATATCGAGATTAACAGTTCAGATGTATTATTCGTACCGGAGGCCGGCACGTTCTTTGTTGATGGTGCGGTCCGTAAGCCCGGCTCCTATTACATCAAGCACAAGACCACCATACAAGAGGCCTTCCTGGAAGCAGGTGGTTTAGCCCCGTATGCCAATAAGAAGAATGCAACCTTAATTCGATACCTGGAAACCGGTAAACGGCATATGATCGAACTTGATCTCTCCAAGCCTGAAACGTTTGAAATAGAGGTAAAAGACCGGGATGTCCTGTTTTCAGAAGCCAGCACTTATGGCAAATTGGTCCATGGTGTCGGTATCCGCATCGGCGTTCCCGGATTTGGCAGTGTTGGCCATACAAATCCAGAAAATTAAGATTTATGGTTATGCAGAAAGTTCAAGTGAGGCCTACATAACCACGAAGGGCACGAAGGACACGAAAGGATAAAAGTAAATTTATGTGTTTTCTCTTTATAATCTTCGTGTTCTTCGTGGTGAGATAATATCAGACGTATTTAACTGGAGTTTCCCAGATAACCGCGTTAAGGTTTTATTAATGGTCGGATATTAATCAATTCGGTTTCGACCGGCTCATTGGGGCAGGGGACATTCATAACCGCTGCCCCATTTTTATTTTAAAATTCTGGTTTCCGCGATCGATCGCCAAAAATAAAAAAAGGATATGATCATTTGATCATATCCTTTTTCTTTGGGGGCCGTGCTTAATTTGCCAGCGGCAAATCACCGGGTTCAATGGCTTTTTTCAG
>JASFIG010000296.1:0-6061 GCA_050122795.1 Desulfobacterales bacterium | reverse complement strand
CCAGCAACCCCATGGCCAGAATGCCGGCATACATCTCCGGATATTGCAGCACCTGGTAGGTTTCGACAACAATAAAGTACCCCAAACCGTAAGTCGTCAATGACTGTTCGGCTATAAAGAGCACCGCAACTGCTGTTCCAACCGATACACGCAAAGCCGTCAGCATGGCCGGTAAGGATGCCGGAAAGTATACATAGCGAAAGAGGGCCCTGCGGCCGGCTCCCAGCGATCGGACCGACAAAATCAACTCCGGATGCAGATTGGCGGCCTCATCCCTGACAACAACCAGGATCTGAAAAAAAATGATCAGGGCGATCAAAAAAATTTTCGAGATATCGGTGATACCCATTAAAACATAAATGACCGGCAAAAAAACAATTTTGGGGATGGGATAGACAATGGCAATCAGGGGCGCGAAGACGCGATTCACCTGGGGCATCTGGCCCAGGCCGAGCCCGATTGGCACCGCGCTGACAACGGCCAGCGCAATGGCTGCCAGGACGCGGCCGGTGCTGGCCAAAAAGTGAATTCCCAGCTCACCGAACAACGAACGGACAAAAATCGGCAGCACCTGAAACGGAGAGGGCATGATGGGTCGATCGATCAGCCAGGCCAGCACCTGCCAGATGGCAAAAAACATCAGCAGGCCGATGAAGACGGCGCGTATATTGAACCTGTTGTTCATGTCAGAGATCCCAGTAACTGCCGCACGTCTTCGCAGGTCCGTTGGAATGCACCCTGCCTGCGCCCGGTTGCGATTCCGGCACAGGCATTATCGATTATCCGGGCTTTTTGATTACATCCTTTTGTCAGAACCAGAATTTTTTTTCCCATGACGACGGCGACTTCAATATCATGGGTGACGATAACATAGGTTAAATCCGTAGCAGCGTGTAAATCGATGATGAATGTCTGCAGGTCTTCCCGGGTCGGCGCATCCAGGGCAGAAAACGGTTCATCCATCAGCAGCAAGTCCGGTTGCATGGCCAGAGTGCGCGCAATTGCGGTTCGCTGACGCTGACCGCGGGAAAGCTGCAGCGGGTATTGATCCCGCAGGTTTTCAATCCCTAATTTTGCCAGCCAGGCGTCCACCCGCTGATCGGCCTGCCGGGCGTTGATGGATTCATCGACAGGGGCGTGTCGGCCGTCAGATCCATAGAATCCCCAGATGGTCAGCCCCAGGCGGGCATTCTCTCTGACAGTTTGCCACGGCAATAAGCCGTGATCCTGCAGTACCAGTCCGCTGCGAGGCCGGGGTCGTTTTATCGATACTTGATCGATGAGAATGTTTCCGGACTGCGGGTGGCGCAAGCCGGCCAGCAGATACAGAAGGGTTGTTTTGCCGCAACCGGATGGACCGATAATAGACAGCGCTTCACCGCGTTCAATCTCAAGGCTGTATCCCTGAAAGATGGGTGGCTGCCCACTGTAGGCAAAGTTTAGATCTGTGATGGTAATCATAAAGCCAACACCATATCTCTGGATCTTGCATAAAATTTCAGGGCAAAAAAATGCGTGTCACGGAGTCCTCATAAGGAATGGGAGCGTTAAGAAGCCCTTTGGACACCATCCAGTTCATGACATCGGTCCATTGTTCGGCACTGGGAATCTCCCGCCGCGGGAAGGGTGGAATCCGATAGGTTTGCTGAATATTTTTGGGAACCCGGATCTTTTGAAGAAGCAGGCTGCGAAAGGACTCCGGGTCCGCATTGATATCCTGCACGGCGTGATTCCAGGCCTTTAGAAATTGACGCACGGCCTCGGTCTTGGTTTCAATGGCATCCAGGTGGAAGCTCAACACACTGACACTGTATTGCGGATGGGCCGAGTCATCGATTACCGCGCCGGCACCGGCTTCAATTGCGCTTTTAGCCAGCGGATCCGGCAAGGTGGCCGCCTTTAACTGGCGTTGCAACAACAATTGGTAGCGCTCCGGTATCACCGGTACGGATTTCTTAGAGACTTGATCCGGCGTCAGACCACCGGCAACCATCAAACGGTCAGTAACATATTCGATAATCGTGTTTTTGGAAATGCCGATGGGGATTCCTTTCAGGTCGGCGGGGTCGGTCAGGTTGCTGCCGGGCGCAGCCAAAATTCGAAACAGAGGATAGTGCGGATAGGCCTTGCGGGCTGATGAAATGATCTTGACCTGGATGCGTTCGCGATTGAAGTTGGCTGTGGAGGCCATTTCGTTGAGCATGCCGTCTATGGCACCGGACTGCATCAACTGATCTCTTTCCAGTCCGCTGCCGACCGGTACAGCCTCGACTGTAACCCCATAGCGGTCAAAATAGCCCTGTGCCTCAGCGACGTAAAAGGGAAATGTGTCTAAAATGGGCAAAAGGGCCACTTTGAGTGACTTTTTCGCTAAATCTCCCTGCGCACACAGCCCCATCGAAAAGCCGGCCGCCATCATCAGCACGATCAGCAGACTGCTGACAAGCACTATTTTGAACCCTATTTTTCTAATCATGAATGTGCCTTCACGTAGCGTATGCTGGCTCTCAATATCAAAAAAGAGGCTGAAGTGTAAAGGGCCTTGTCGCGTCGCACTAGGAATTAGAGATTAGATAGGAATTGAAACGGTCATGTCATTTTCTTGCGGGCGATATGAATTACAAAGCGCATGGGGTCCGATATTTAGGATTGGACTAACGAAGTTGCTAAACGTGTATCCAATTAAAATCATCCTAAATATCGAACCCCGACCGAAGTCAGAGGTATCTTCTCCTCATATCGCCCTCCAGAAAATAACATGACCGTTTCTGCAATCGAAAAAACTAAACTGGGTTTAGAACTTCAGATTTTGTTCGACAACAAGGCAGTGAGGATGAGAATGAGCGCCGCGTACTTGTAGTACGCAAGCGACTTTCGAAGACGAACAACACAGTTGTCGGGCAAAATATGAGAGTTATAAACCCAGTTTTTTAGAGGAGGCCGGCGGCCTGCATTATCTCCGGCACCCTATCTTCTTTGCCGATGGCCATGATGTGTACCCCGTCACACATTTTTTCTTCATGAATGCGTCTGATCATGCGACCTGTAATTTCGATGCCTTTGGCCAGGGCCTGGCCTTTGGGAGCGGATGCCATTTCATCGATCAGATCCTGCGGCACGAAAACCCCGGCGATATTTTTGTTCATAAAACGGGCCATGGGCGCCGAGGTCAGCAAAATAATGCCGGCCAGAATTTTTACCTTAAACTGTCGGGCGTAATCCATGAATTCCTGGAACTTGTCCAGATCGTAGACGGCCTGGGTCTGAATGAATTCGGCACCGGCTTCGAGCTTTTTTTCAAATTTGATCAGCTGGGGTTCAAGCGGATCGGCTTCCGGTGTTACAATGGCGCCGGCGCAAAATGAAACCCCGCCGTCCAGGTCGTTGCCGCCAAGGTCCTTGCCGGCTTCCAATGTGCGCACGGTTTTCAACAGCTGGCTGGAGTCCATGTCAAAAACACTCTTGGCTTCTTTATGATCGCCCAGTATAATCGAATCTCCGGTCAGGCAGAGAACATTTTGGATCCCGCGCGACGAGGCAAACAGCAGATCCGCCTGCAATGCCAGTCGGTTGCGATCCCTGCAGGTCATCTGCAGGATGACTTCCCCGCCCATTTCCTTGACCATCATCGCGCCGCCCAAAGATGGGTAACGCATCACAGAGCTTTGATGATCGGTGACATTCATGGCGTCGACCTTGTCTTTTAACAATTCGACATGGTGCTTGAATTTTTCAAGGTTTGTCCCTTTGGGCGGGGCGACCTCGCTGGTCACCACAAACTTTCCGGATTTCAAAGCTTCTTTAAATTTCGTCGCCATTTCAAACTCCCCTTCTATTTAAGAACCCTCAACGAGCAAAGAAAATTCCTTTGCCTTTCAATTATTTTTGACCATTAACAAATAACCATGCACCAATAACTAAATTTTAGTTGCAGGCAACTTAAATTTTCCCGGCTTGGGCTCGCCCAGATGGTTGCGCGGTTTTTGATATTTTCGCATGGAATCAATCCGGTCCAGCTCCTTGAGGCGATTGTAAATCAATGTCCAGACACAGTCCTTGTTGATGTCGATTTCACATTTGCCGTGATTGGTGCCGCCGCAGGGCCCGTTGACCAGACCCTTGTGACAGTTGGTCACCGGGCAGATGCCGCCGGTTTCCCCGATGATACAGGTCCCGCACTGGGTGCAGATCTCATCAAATGATCCCACGGCTGTTTCTTTGCCGATAAACAGGGTATCCAGAGCCGGAATCACCATCTTGTGTAACTGGCGGGCGATGCTCTGAACACCAAAGGCACAGGTCATGATCAGCAGCGCATCGGCCTGATTGATCTGTTCGCCGAAATCGCTCAGAAATTCGCGGGTTAAATTATCGCAGGCCACCGGCACGACCGTATGGCCGGTGACCATTTTACCCTTGGTGGACAGCTCCGCTTTCATCTCCCGCACTTCCGGATCCCCGCCGGTGCGGGTGAGTGTCACACAGGTCCCGCATCCAATGATAAAAATCCGGTTGAGCCCCTTTAAAAGGCGTTCAATTTCTTTTTGCGGCTTTTTTTGCGTTATGGATCGAATCATATCGCATTCTCCTCTTTTTCAAGATCACATCGCAGGCAGCGAATGGCTTCGCGGTAGGCCTCCTCTGCGCTAAAACCTTTTTCAACTTCTCTGAAATCCTTTATTCGTTCTTCGGCATCTTCGACTTCGACCTCGACCCGGGGTTTGTCTTCCATATCTTCTTTTTCCAGCGCCAGTTTGGCGCCCGTATGCCGCGGGGATTTCTCATCGGGGATATAGACGCGACCCTGGTCGCCGCCCAGGTATTTATCGATGGCAATGGCGGCCCGCCGGCCGGATGCAATCGCACGGATCACAAAGGTCGGGCCGGTGGTAAAATCCCCGCCGGCAAAAACACCCGGCACATTGGTGGCCAGCGTATTGGTGTCGACCACCAGAGCGCCCCAGAGTTCGCGCTCCAGCTGGCTGTCGGCGGATAGAAAGGACATATCGGCAGCCTGGCCGATGGAGATAATGACATTGTCGGCGTCCACAAAGCGCTTATCATCGAGATCACAGGTCGGGTTAAAGCAGCCCTCATCATCAAAGACGCAGATGCAGCGCGTAAACTCAACGCCCGTTACCTGCCCCTTTTCGTGGGTGATTTTACTGGGCGACAGGTCCGGGTTGATGACGATACCCTCATCAACTGCCTCTTCCACATCCTGTTCCCAGGCCGGCATTTCATCACGGGGCTCCAGGCAGAAGATTTGGGCTTCCTGTGCGCCGGCCCTTAAAGCCGTGCGGGCGACATCGACGGCCACGTTACCGCCACCGATGATCACGGTTTTGCCGCTTAAAGGCACCTTTTTGCCCATTCGGACCTGGGTTAAAAAGTCAAGGCCATAGTAAATACCCTCGACGCCCTCTTCCTCGCCGGGGATGCCGATGTGCTTGCTGGCCTGAGCTCCTGCCGCAATAAAGACGGCGCTGTAGCCTTCATCGAGCAGGTCATTAAAGGTGTGTTTGGCATCAATGGGTGAGTTATAACGGATCTCAACCCCGCAGTTCCGGATATACGCGATCTCTTCTTCGATCACATGGCGCGGCAGCCTGAACTCGGGTACCGCAATGCCCAGCATACCTCCGGCCACCGACTGAGCTTCAAAAACGGTGGTCTGATACCCCATTTTAGCCAGAAAATAGGCGCAGGTTAAGCCGGCCGGTCCCGCGCCGACGATGGCCACTTTCTCCTTTCGGGTGACCGCAAAGGGCTCTCTTTGCGGACCGATGTTTTTAAAATACCAGTCTGAGGCCACGCGTTTAAGGGCCCGAATGGCCACCGGTTGATCCAGTTCTCCGCGTCGGCATTTGAACTCGCAGGGATGGATACAGATGCGTCCGCAAACCGCCGGAAACGGGTTGCGCTCGCGGATGATCTCAACAGACTTTTGATAGTCGCCCTCGGCGATGGCGGCCACATAATTGGGCACATCGATGCCCGCCGGGCAGGCATGCTGGCAGGCGGAAATCACCATCGAATCGCACACCGCTCCGGCGCAGCG
>JASFIG010000295.1:0-6078 GCA_050122795.1 Desulfobacterales bacterium | reverse complement strand
ATTGAAGTTTTTCCGATCCATATTGCGCTTATTTCATGAATCCCAGTGTATTTTCAAAACGATCCAAAAAAGACCCAATATTCCAGCATTCCATTATTCCATTATTCCAGTTGTGAGCTAATTGAATTAACTTGGATTAATTTAATTATAGCCCGTTAAAGGCCTAAAAACTTTGCGGCGATGGACTTCATAATCTCATTGGTGCCCGCAAAAATCGACATCACCCTCACATCACGCCAGGCGCGGGCAATCGGGCAGGCTTCCAGCATCCCGAACCGGCCGCAATAGTCAAGCGACCGATCAGCAATCCGCTTGACCATATCCGTGGTCCAGTATTTGGCCATGGAGGTTTCAATGACCACATTATGGCCCTCGATATGATCCATGATGAGTTTATCAACGAAGGTCCGCCCCAGCTTGACATCCGTTGCCATTTCGATCAGGCCAAATTGAACGGCCTGGGATTTTGATACGGGTTTCCCCGAAACCTGCGTCTCCTTGCAATGCGCCATAATCCATTCCAGGATGCGCTCGGCGCCGGCAACCGCCCAGATCGCGCACACCAGGCGCTCCTGCTGCAGCTTTTCCATCAGCATTAAAAAGCCGTCGCCCTTTTTACCCAGGCGGTTGGTTTTGGGGATACGGCATTTTGAAAAAAACAGTTCGGCCGTATCCTGGCTCCACAGGCCCATCTTTTTTAAGCGGCGTCCCTTTTCAAAGCCCGGCGTGCCGGATTCGACCAGATACAGCGAAATGGCCTGGTAGGGGTCCTCGATCTCAGGGTCTCTGGCGGCCAGCACGATTAAATCGGCGATGATGCCGTTGGATATAAAGGTTTTGGAGCCGTTGAGAACCACCTGATCGCCTTCTTCGACCGCGGCGGTTTTGATCCCTGCCAGGTCGCTTCCGGCATCCGGCTCGGTCATGGCCACCGCCGTGACGATGTCTCCGGAGACGCAACCGGGTAAATATCTTTTCTTCAATTCGGGCGTAGCATATGCGGTAATATACGGAACGACGATGTCGCTGTGCAACGGCGCCACCAGGCCGTTTTGATACGTTCGCGAGATTTCTTCGGTCACGATCACCGAATATAGAAAATCCCCGCCGATGCCGCCATAATCAGGAGAGGCTTCGGTGCACAGGAACCCGGCCCGGCCCATTTTTTGCCAGGCGGATTTGGGGACGATCCCGTCTTTTTCCCATTGATCCGCATGGGGTGTCACCTCTTTAGACAGAAAATCCCGCAATCGTTTTCTAAATTCCTGATGCTCTTCAGTGTAATTTAAAATATCCATGAAAAAAGCTCGCTTCAATGATGGTTATGGCGACTGCATTTAAGGAAAACCTCATTTTAGAACCCATTTGAAAAGGGTGGATAAGGGTTCATGGCAAGGCGCGGGTCGGTGAAAAAGCGGAGCATACACGTTAGTATGTGAGCATTCTGAGGTGAGCCGCAACACAGCCATGGGCACTTAGCCGCCTTTTTGAAATGGGTTCTATTTGTATTTTCCGATGATGGATACGCTGCTGACATTCATGGCCGGAAAACCGCCCAGGTTATGGGTCAGCCCGTAGCGGGGATCCTCCAGCTGGCGCTCGCCGGCCCGGCCGTGAAATTGCAGATACAGCTCGTACAGCATCCGCAGCCCGGAGGCCCCGATAGGATGGCCGAAACACTTCAGCCCGCCATCCACCTGACAGGGGATCGTCCCGTCCCGGTCGTAAAACCCGTCCATCACGTCTTTGTAGGCCTGCCCTCTTTCGGAAATATGAAGATCTTCCATGGTCACCAGCTCGGTAATCGAAAAGCAATCATGGACCTCCATCATGTCGATGTCTTTGCGCGGATTGTTAATGCCGGCTTCTTTGTAAGCTTCGGTGCTGCATTTGCTGGTGGTGATAAAATGGTCACCGTCCCAGTCATTGTAGCCCATTTCTTCTCCGCTGCTTAGCGCCAGCTGCAGCGCTTTGACGGTCACAAAATTTTTCTTGCCCAGCTTTTTGGCCATCTCCGGCGTGGTCACAATCGCACAGGCAGCACCGTCGCTGACCCCGCAGCAATCATACAGGCCTAAAGGATGCGCGATAATCGGGGCAGCCATCACCTGGTCTTCGCTGAGCGCCTTGCGCAGGTGGGCCTTGGGATTCGAAACTGCATTGGCATGACTTTTGGCCGACACATGCGCCATGGCGCGTTTGAGGTCCGCATTGGGCACCTTATACGTGGCGGCGTAGGCGCTGGCCAGCTGGGCAAAAGCACCCGGCGCGGTCATGTTGGGAAACCACTGCCAGATCAGGCTCCCGGAATCCGAGCCCACGAAACTGGGCAATCCACCGTAACCGATGTCTTTAAGCTTTTCCACCCCCAGCGCCAGACAGATATCGTAGGCGCCGGAGGCGACGGCATAACAGGCGCCCCGGAACGCTTCGGTGCCGGTGGCGCAGAAATTTTCCACCCGCGTGACCGGGATCATGGGCAGCCGCAGCGTCAAAGACAAAGGTAAAGCACTTTTGCCGACGTTGATACTGTCAAAGCAGGTACCCAGCCAGGCGGCCCCGATATCCTTTTTCTCGATGCCGGCATCCTCCAGACATTCCTGAAAGGCTTCGACCATTAATTCTTCAGCGCCCACATCCCAGCGCTCGCCAAAGCGGGTGCAGCCCATGCCGATGATGGCAACCTTGTCTTTTATTCCTTTTGCCATTTTTTACTCCGAGTTAGAGTTAACATTTTAATTTTATGATGCTTTAATCGGTTCCAGGTTCTGCGTTCAGGGTTCAGGGGTATTTTGAACCTCTGAACCATTGAACCTTTGAACCCTGAACCGAAGCTTTTCAACCTATTTTGAAAAGCTTCTCCAACAACTGCGACTTCATGATATCGCCTTCGATTTTCAGCTTGCCCGAGGTATACGCCTGCATGGCCGGCAGGCTGCCCGCCATCATGGCCAGAAAATCGGCTGCAGCCATTTTCAAGGTGCATGCCGGTTTTGCATGAACCCCGGCTTCGACCTTGCAGGTGCTGTCTTTTATCAGGCATTGCCAGTCGCCGCCGCCTTCCCCCGAGATGTTAAACTGAAAGACAACATCCACACCGGCGGCAGCGTCGGCTTTAAATGTATGCGGCATTGCTTCGAAGATGGCGGCCACACTGCCCGGCGCTTCCGAGGGCGCTTCTTTCCCGTCATCGGCGGCAGGCGGTGCGATAAGTGCTAAAACGGCACTGTTGGCTTCTTCGTACACCCGGGCACCGTCCAGGGTATTAATTCTTTCCCAGTTCTGGTGAATGCGCTCCGGGGTGGGCGGATTGGCGGCATCCCCCAGCTGAACAGCCCGGCCTGTCAGAACGGTTGCGCGATTCACATAGCCCATGCCGCAGTTGAAAATACGGCCGCTGTCGTTACATCCTTCGCTGCACAGGGCCATCACCAGAGGAACAACATGCTCCGGTTGCGAGCGCGCAAGCAGATCGGGCGGCAAAACATCTTCGGTCAGACGCGAGGCGGCAAGGGGTGCCACCGTATTGATGTGGATATTGTATTTAACGCCTTCCAGCTTGAGGGTGTTCATCAATCCGATCAGGGCCAGCTTGGCGGCTGAATAATTGGATTGACCGAAATTGCCGTACAGCCCGGCAGCCGAAGTGGTCATCACAATCCGTCCATAACCGTTATCCTTCATGGCCGCCATGGCCGGGCGCGTCACAAAATAGGCACCGTTGAGGTGAACATCCAAGACCGATTGCCAGTCTTCCGGGGTCATGTTTAAAAAGCTCCTGTCCCGCAGGATACCGGCATTGTTAATCAGGATATCCACGCGACCGAAGGCATCTGCTGCCGTTTGGACGATATTTTTGCCGCCCTCAGCCGTGGCGACATTATCGTAACTGGCCACCGCCTCTGCGCCCATTTGTTTGATCTCAGCTACAACCTGATCGGCCGGGCTTTTGGAGCCCTTGCCGCTGCCATCGCGGGCACCGCCCAGATCGTTGACCACGACTCTGGCTCCGCGCCGGGCCAGTTCCAGCGCGTAAGCACGCCCCAGGCCGGCACCGGCTCCGGTGACGATCGCCACGCGGTCATCAAAACGCAGTTGATCATGTGCGGCAGCGCCACCGGTCACCGGAACGGCCTTCCAGAAATAATTGACAAAGCCGCGCTGCGGGTCAACCCCTTTGCGCTTGAATGCCATTTGCACCGGCAGCCCGACTTTAAGATCATCGAGCTCACAATCCGTAAAATCAGCCGTCAGCCGCCCGCCGCCGTCGAATTGCACCATTCCGTAAGTAGCCGGCGGATCGACTGAAACCGACAGCATATCGGCGGTAAAGGTTTTTACCCGGGCCGGCACATCGGCAAATTCATAATCTTCCTGACTGTGAAAAGCGCCGCAGCCGGGGTTGACACAGATATCCATCTTGGGAAACTGGGGTGTGCCGCAGGCGGTGCATTTGCCGCCCACCAGGCCCAGGATCATTTTATGCTTGCGCCATAAAACGCTGGTGGCGGTCTGGGTCGGTGCTTCGGCCCGAATCCCCATCTCTGTTTGAATCAAATCCCTGAACTTGAGCCACTTTAGATAGTTGCTCGTGATTTTCTTATTGGCCAGAGACCCGGCCACACCGTCTCTGTCCGGCAGATCGTCGATATGTTCCGTCACCTCGAAAAGCAGTGCATTGGCCCCCTGCCCGAAACCCACCATGACAACCCGATCTCCGGGCCGGGCTTCTTCCAGAGCTGAAATAAACATGATAAACGGATGTGCGGTGCCGGTTTCGCCGCAAACCTCATGCATGTTGTCCACCAGTGCCTCCTGTGCGGCGCCCAGTTGTCGGGCGATATTGCGGTGGTCCCGTTTGAAAATACAGGGATAAACCAGTTTATCCACATCGGCGATGGTCAGGCCCAGTTTTTCCAGCAGGCCATTGACCACCTCGGGTATGATACGGCCGTAACCGGCATCTCGTGCCCAGCGTTCTTCCCAGACATAGTCGTACTTCTTGTCCGCCCCCCGGTAATGATCGACAAATTCATGGCTAACGGAATAGGATCCTTTGTATTCAGCGATCACATCGCTATCGCCGACCATCAGAGCGGCTGCACCGTCACCGAACCACATTTCGTAAAAATCGGCGGCCCGGGTTTCGCGACGGTCCGAAGCCGCCACCATCAAATGATGGCGTTCGCCGCTGAAAATGGATTCCAGGGCTGTGATCAGAGCGGTTGTCGAGGCTTTCTGAGAGGCGGCAAAATCGGCTGCAATTAACTTTTCTTTGAGATTTAGCGCAGCGGATACGATGCCGGCATTCTGCCGATCGGCAAACGGCAGGGTTGTGGAAGCCAGATACAGGCCATCCAATTTTTGTTTTTCCTGACCGCGCAGGCAATCGCGGGCGGCCGCCACCGCCATTGTAATGGCATCCTCATCCCAATTGCACATGGAGCGTTCGCCCTGGGCCACCATCATCAACGCGGGCGCAAACCAGCCCATGGCCTCAAAGATGGCCATGCGCTCCAGTCTCAATCGCGGAATGTAGGCACCATAGGATGTGATACCGATCATATTATTGCTCCTCTGGATCAACAATTCTGCAGGATTATGATTAACCTATCAATGTAGTCCTCTATTGATATACAGCCTGAAATCCGAAACTCGAAATTCGAAACTCGAAACAAATTAAAAATCCTAAATTCTAATGTTCAAAACAAGTTTTGAATTTGGATCATTTGGTATTCAAGTTTGTTTCGGATTTCGTTATTCGAAATTCGTATTTGGTTGGTTAAAGGGTCAGATTTTGTACCGAGCTCAACCGGCGACCAAAGAAGGTCACCCTACCACCGGGATCTTCGCCTGTCCTCTGTCTTCTGCTTTCTGTTTTCTGACCCCCGAACCACTGAACCCTGAACCTTGCCAGCCGCGCCGTAGCTTCTTGACCGCCATAGCTTTAGCGAAGGCGGTTAGCGAAGGCGGGTGTACCTTAATCCGGTTTATCGAATCCCTGTAATACATCACCGATCTGCTCGGTGGCATTCCAGTATTCCTGGGCGTCGGTTAGGTCTGTTAGTGTTTCCCACT
>JASFIG010000294.1:0-6133 GCA_050122795.1 Desulfobacterales bacterium | reverse complement strand
GGGTTTGTTGAGGCTATATTTGCATTGACAGCTGATTCGATTGACATTATCAATATTGTCTTTTATACTTGAATTTAAAGGATTTGGGGGCTGGGTCGTTGCAATGAAATCCTGAGAATTTTCGATGATTTGTCAACTTGCCGAATCAATTAGCCCAGATCTCCTGCCAGGTTCTTTTTAAAAAAAAATGCGAGAGTGGCGGAATTGGTAGACGCACTGGACTTAGGATCCAGCTCTGGAAACAGAGTGGGAGTTCAAGTCTCCCCTCTCGCACCATTTTTGCTGCAAACAAAGTGCCTTCAAACGCATCTGTGTTCGGTCGGTTTAAGGCGCTTAAATTTTATTGAACTGGAAAAACAATGCCTTTCAGAGTCGAAGATATCAGCAGCGTAAAGAAAACGCTGCACATTGAAATCCCGCAGGAGGAGGTTGTCCAGGAACTGGACAAAGCCTATAACCAGCTCAAGAAGAGCGCCAAGGTGAAGGGTTTTCGGCCGGGAAAAGTGCCGCGGTCTGTCCTGGAACGGATGTTTAAAAAGGATGTGCATGCCGATGTGTCTTCTCGTTTAATTCAAAATTCTTTCATCGATGCCATCAAACAAACCGAGCTGAAAATTGTTGGAAATCCCAAATTGGATCCTCCGGAACTGGCTGCAGATAGTGCTTACAAATACGAAGCCACCGTTGAGATCAGCCCGGATATAGACGATATCGATTTTAAAGGCCTGCAGTTGACGCGGACCCTGTATGCGCCCGGCGATGATGAGGTGGATATACAGCTCAAGGCGCTTCAAAAGAGTATGGCCCGGCGTGAAAAGGTTACCGAAGACCGGCCGGTTCGGGAAGACGATGTTGTTCTTATCAACATAGAAGGTCTGCACGCCGGTGAGCCGGTGCCCGAATTTGCCAAAACCGAAAATTTTAGCCTGCAAATCGGTAAGGCGGAGATTTCAGAAGAATTCGATAAACACATTACCGGCATGAAGACGGGAGAGACCCAAAAATTTAGCGTCAATTTTGCTAAAGATTTCCCCAATGAGAGGCTGGCCGGCTTGGATGTCGCATTTGAGGTTTCGCTAAATGAAATCCAGCAGGAGATTTTGCCGGCGATAAATGACGCCCTGGCCAAAAAAGCCGGACCTTATAAAACAATCGATGAGCTGAAATCAATCATCCTGGACAACATCAAGCAAGGCTATGATAAACGGACGGAGCAAGAGCTCCACGAGCAAATTTTTAAAGAATTGCTTGGCAGATCATCGTTTGAAGTTCCGGATACCATGGTCGAGATGGAGCTCCAGGGGATTGTGGAAGAAGCGGAGCGCTCGTTTGCCTATCGGAATACATCCCTGGAGGAAATGGGCCTGTCAAAGGAAACAATTTCAGAAAAATATCGTGACACAGCGCTCAGCCAGGTAAAACGTCATCTCATTCTGGGAAAAATCATCGATCAGGAAAAGCTTGGTGTCGACGATGATGAACTGGAAAACGGTTTCAAGGAAATGTCGCAAAACTTCAACCAGCCCCTGGAGGGGATCAAACAATATTACGATCAAAACAAAGATAAACTTGAGCTCTTCAAGCATAGCCTTCTTGAAAAAAAGGCGATTAAACTTATTTTAGAGAGTAGTCGTGTTAAAGACGTTAAGCCCGATAAAGCGGCGAAAACGGCGTCCAAAACATAATTGCCGCCCAAATCGCGGCGTGAATTAAAATGCGGGTTCAACCCAATGACCGATTAAATAAGGAGATAACCGGTGCCACTTATACCAATGGTGATAGAACAAAGCAGCCGGGGCGAGCGTGCCTATGACATCTATTCGCGGCTCCTGAAAGACCGCATCATATTTCTCGGGACCGCTATGAACGATGAAATTGCCAATCTCATTATTGCCCAACTGTTGTTTCTTGAATCTGAAGATCCCGATAAGGACATTAACTTTTACGTAAACTCACCGGGCGGCCTGGTGACGGCCGGTTTGGCGGTCTATGATACCATGCAATACATTAAACCGGATATTACCACAGTTTGCATCGGCCAGGCGGCGAGTATGGGAGCCGTTTTACTGGCTGCCGGGACCCATGGCAAACGCTACTCTTTGCCGAACTCGCGGATTTTAATCCATCAGCCCATGGGTGGTTTTCAGGGGCAGGCATCGGATATCGAAATTCAGGCCAAAGAGATTCTGCGGATGAAAGATCGCCTGAATCAGATTCTGGTTGAGCACACCGGCAAAAAAATTGAAGAGATTCAAAAAGACACCGATCGAGACTTTTTCATGTCCGGTGAGGAAGCGAAAGTATATGGGATTGTTGACCACGTCATTGCCAACCGCGATGATCTTGACAAATTAGAAGACTCGGAGAGCGAGAATGCCAAAGAAAAAAGATGAAAATGACAATTTGTTCTGTTCTTTTTGCGGGAAAAACCAGTCTGAAGTCCGAAAGCTGATTGCCGGTCCGGCAGTGTACATTTGCGATGAGTGCATTCAGCTTTGCAGTGAAATCATTGAGGAGGAAAGTGAAAAAGATTCCAAAGATTCGGACCGCATTCTGGCACCCAAAGAAATCAAGGAAAAGCTCGATGGCTATGTCATCGAACAGGAATCGGCCAAAAAGGTGCTATCTGTAGCCGTTTACAATCATTACAAGCGTCTGGATTCTTCGATGAACACCGGGGACGTGGAAATTCAAAAGAGCAACATCATGCTGATCGGGCCGACGGGTTGCGGTAAAACATTGCTGGCCCAAACGCTTGCCCGATTTTTGAATGTGCCCTTTACCATTGCTGACGCCACCAGTTTGACAGAGGCCGGTTACGTGGGTGAGGATGTCGAAAACATCATCCTGTCCCTGCTTCAGAATGCAGACTACGATGTTGACAAAGCCAAAAGGGGTATCGTCTACATTGATGAAATCGATAAAATTGCCAGCAAGTCCGATAATCCTTCGATCACCCGTGACGTTTCGGGAGAAGGCGTTCAGCAGGCCCTGCTGAAGATAATCGAGGGAACAACAGCCAGTGTGCCGCCCAAAGGCGGTCGCAAACACCCGCAACAGGACTTTGTAAAAGTCGATACGTCAAACATTCTGTTTATCTGCGGCGGGACGTTCAACGGTCTGGAAAAGATTATTCAGCGCCGGCTGGGATCAAAGCAAATGGGGTTCGGCGCCAAAATCCTGCTTGAGACAGAGCGAACGATTGGTGAGATTCTGATGGATGTTCAGCCCGAGGATCTCATAAAATTCGGTTTGATCCCCGAGTTTCTGGGCCGGTTGCCGGTAGTAGCGACCCTCGATGAGCTCAATGAGAACGCCCTGATTCGAATCCTGAGGGAGCCCAAGAACGCCCTGCTCAAGCAATTTCAGATGCTCTTTGAAATGGAAGGGGTCAATCTGAGGCTTACCGACAGCGCGCTGGCAGCCATTGCGCGGGAAGCAATGAAACGCAAGTCCGGTGCGCGCGGCCTGCGGGCGATCATGGAATCCTGCATGCTCGATATCATGTATGAGATCCCGTCAATTGCCGATGTAAAAGAATGTGTCATCGGTGAGGATGTCGTTTTGAACAAGGAGGATCCGATTCTGCTATATGAGCAGACCCAAAAACAAGCCTGATTTGGCTTTTTCATGAATGGCCAATTTCTCCACATGCTGCGTTCTCCGCAGGTTTAAGACCTCACCGTACTTCAAGTACGCCTCGCTCTAAAACCTTTTTGCGGCCTTGCCTGTGAAGAAAGCACCGCGTTCATGAATGCGCACAACATGGCTTATAACCTTACTGTCGAAATCACCCTTTTTGAGACTATACATTAAACTCTTTCAGGGTCTTAACAACGAGATAAAAACTTAGCATAAAGAGACACTCTTAAAAAAAGGAAACTCATGGTTAATATACCCAAATTTTTTAAAGATGAAGAAGCAATGGAAACGAAGAAGTTGTTACCCCTTTTACCTTTAAGGGACCTGGTGGTCCTTCCGCATATGGTGGCACCGCTTTTTGTCGGGCGAACCAAATCGGTCAATGCGCTGGCGGATGCCATGAACAAAGACAAACTTGTATTTCTGTCGACCCAAAAAAGTGCCAACGTGGACAACCCCGGTGAAAACGACATCAACCGCATCGGCACCATTGGAAAAGTTCTTCAGTTGCTGCGGTTGCCGGATGGAACCGTCAAAGCACTGGTGGAAGGAAAATCGAGAGCGCGGATTGAGCGCTTCTCAATGCAAGAAGATTTCTTTCAGGTTGAAATTGAGAAAATTATTGAGCCGGTCGTCAATGAAGCCGAATCACTGGCGCTTGTCCGATCTGTCATCAAAGAATTTGAGGAATATGCCAAAGTCAACAAGAACATTTCGAAAGAGCTGGTGACCAATGCTTCGGCCATTGTTGATTCTTCGCAGCTGGCGGATACAGTGGCATCGCATTTCTCCTTTAAAATAGAGGACAAGCAAAAGCTACTGGAAACCGTTTCGCCCACTGAGCGCCTTTCGCTGTTGTTAAGCCTGATTAAAATGGAAATCGAAGTCTATCGAATGGATCAGCGCATTAAAAATCGCGTCAAAGAGCAGATGGAGCAAACCCAGAAGAATTACTATCTGAACGAGCAGATGCGGGCCATCAAAAAGGAAATGGGCGCTGACGACGATCCAGGCGATGACATCAAAGAGCTTGAAGAAAAAATCAATAACAAAAAGATGTCTGAAGAGGCCACGGAAAAGGTTCAGGGCGAGCTCAAAAAGCTAAAGATGATGACGCCCATGTCGGCCGAAGCAACGGTGGTTCGCAACTATGTCGATTGGATTATTAGCCTGCCCTGGTATGATAAAAGCGAGGTGCGCGACGATCTGGATGAGGCTGAAAAAATTCTTGATGAAGATCACTACGGTCTGGAGAAGCCTAAAGAGCGGATTTTGGAATATCTGGCCGTCCAGGCACTGGTAAAGAAAATCCGCGGACCGATTCTTTGTTTTGTCGGGCCGCCGGGTGTGGGTAAAACCTCGCTGGCCAAATCAATCGCCCGGGCGACCGGCCGCAAATACGTACGCTTGTCCCTTGGAGGGGTCAGAGATGAAGCGGAAATCCGGGGGCATCGCCGTACCTATATCGGGGCTCTGCCGGGCAAAATCCTGCAGTCACTCAAAAAGGCCGGCGTCAACAATCCGGTATTCTGTCTGGATGAAGTCGATAAAATGAGCATGGATTTCAGGGGCGATCCGTCTGCGGCTTTGCTGGAGGTTCTGGATCCGGAGCAAAACTTCAGTTTCAATGACCATTATCTGGATATGGACTACGATCTTTCAGACATCCTTTTCATTACAACGGCCAACACCCTGCCGGATATACCCCTGCCGCTACAGGACCGGATGGAAATTATTCGTCTGCCCGGGTATACCGAATATGAAAAATATCATATCGCCATGGGCTTTTTGGTCCCCAAGCAGATTCAGTTTAACGGTCTTGAGCAAAAAAACGTCATCTTCAGCAAAAATGCGATCCTGGCCGTTATTCGACGTTATACCCGCGAGGCCGGTGTGCGCAACCTTGAGCGCGAAATTGCATCTATATGCCGTAAATTGGCCAAAGAAGCGGTTAAGAACAAAGATAAGACCGAATTCAAAGTCAGTGAGAAATCAATCGCCAAATACCTGGGCCCGTACCGGTTTCGGCAGGAACAACTCGAAGAGAAAGATCAGGTTGGAATGGTCACCGGCCTGGCCTGGACTCAGGTGGGCGGTGAGTTGCTTTTTATCGAAACCCTGATCATGCCTGGAAAAGGCAAGCTTACGGTCACCGGCAAACTGGGCGATGTCATGCAGGAATCCGCCCAGGCTGCTGTCAGTTACGTGCGGTCGCGGGCGCATAATCTGGTCATTGATGAGAAGTTTTACCGTAAATTCGACATCCATATTCATATTCCTGAAGGCGCTATCCCCAAAGATGGGCCTTCGGCAGGCATTTCCATGTGCACCTCACTCGTGTCCGCCCTGGCCAAACGTCCGGTGCACCGTGATATCGCCATGACCGGTGAAATTACCCTTAGGGGCCGCGTCCTGCCGATTGGCGGTTTGAAGGAAAAAATCATTGCAGCCCATAGGGGGGGCATCAAGAAAATCCTGATTCCCAAAGAAA
>JASFIG010000293.1:0-6142 GCA_050122795.1 Desulfobacterales bacterium | reverse complement strand
TATCGCATGGCATTCGTAAATTTAAAAAATAAAGAAATCCAGGTAAAAATTGTCTATTACGGTCCCGGTCGAGGCGGCAAAACGACAAACCTGGAATATGTATACAAAAAGTTCCGGAAACGCATCAACACCGAGATGGTCACGGTTAAAACCCACGGTGATCGAACCCTATTCTTTGATTTTTTACCGTTCGATATTGGCGTTATCAATGGGTATGATGTCAAGATACAGCTCTACACTGTGCCCGGGCAGGTTAAATATAACGCCACCCGGCGGCTGGTACTCAGAGGCGTGGATGGCATCGTTTTTGTAGCCGATGCAATGGCAGTCCGCCGCGAAAAGAATATTTTATCGTTAAAAAATCTTCAGGAAAATCTTGCCAATTATAAAAAGAGCATCTTTAAAATTCCGTGTGTCTTGCAATATAACAAGCTAGACCTGTTGGAGCAGGGGATTCCGCTACTTTCGACCGACATTCTTGAAAAGGATCTCAATAGCCAGCTGAAGCGGCCTTCTTTTTCCGCCAGCGCCTTGAAGGGCACCAATGTCGTAGCGACCTTAAAAAAAATCATCTCAATGACCGTGGCATCCATTAAGCGGGATTTGAAATAGGAGGGCAAATTGGCCGACAACACCAAAGACAATAACCTGGACTCGGAAATCGCCAAGCGCCTCGATGATCTTTTCGGCGAGGGAGATAATGCTTCTGATGACGGTCTCCCGGTCGAAACAGATGACAAAGCTTTCGCCGAAAATGAACCCCAAAAAGAAGAACCGGCTGCTGCCGAAGCGGAGATATTAGATTTTCAAGAAGCCACCGCTGACAATGCAGAAACGGAAGATGTGCCGGATGATTACCCGCTGGCTGAGTTGAAGAATCTGGTGCTCTCAATTGACTGGGAGATAACCGATGAGGCATTGGCCGGTTTGCTGTCAGAAATTGACAGCCTTAAGAAAATCTACAAACAAGAAAAAATTGTTTCAATGTTTTTACAGCTCCTGGCATCTCTGGGGCAATACATCAAAACGAACCGCGGCAATGCCCATCCGAAAACATTTAAGATTTTAAATTCGGTATTTTCGCGCCTGGAAGAGGTCATCCTAACAGCGACCATGACCGAGGCTGAAAAGAAAAAACTATTGCGCGCTGAGATGCAAAAATACAAACAGCTGCGTAATAAGGTTTCGCAGAAAAAAGCGGCCTCTGCCGGTCGTAAGTCTGTGCCGGCGGCAGCAAAGGCAGAGCAACCCGCTACGCTGACCATGGATCAGGAGGTTAAACGACGGGATAAAGTCAAAGCGCCTTCCGCAGATGCGGGGGCACCGTCTGCTAAGGCACTGGCAGAAGCAGTAAAAGATCTGAAACAATTTATTCATTCCGAATTAAATGCCCTTAAACAGGAACTGAAAAAACTCCAAAAAGCGAATTAACATTCCTTTAAGTCCCCTTTGCCCTGAACGGCAAGTCGCCACAAGCGAATGGGATTTATTATCAGCCGCGACCATGCGGCTATTGAGTTGATCCCAGTATTGAAAACGGCACCGGTGAGGTAGACATATGGATTTTTCGTCAAGCGAATTATCCGCCATGGTATATAAGCGTGTCGTACGACAAGATTTTGAAGAATTCCCGCTCAATCGCCAAATGCTTTCCGTCTTTATGGAATTAGACGGCAAGACACCACTGGGCAGTGTGGCGCAAAAAGTTGGACTCACCATGAGTACCATGCGCCAAGTGATTGCCAAGTTGATGCAAAATGGACTTGTCCAGAAAGTGGAGCAGGGTATTGCCACACTGGACAAGGATTTCTTCGATTATCTAGTGGTCCATTTATCGTATGCTGTCGGACCCATTGCACAGGTCCTCATTGAAGAGGAAGTTGCCGGCCTGGGCTATAAATTGGCGCGGTTTCCCGGGCATCGGGTTGCAGAACTCGTCGACAATTTAGCTCGTGAAATACGACGTGAAGATAAAAAAGACGTTTTCCTGAAATCAATGGCGGTTAAAATACGTGAAAAAAAATATTTGGCAACTTGAGCCCTGCACCAGCTGTTTTTAACCGCATACGGAATTCTATTGGTTACCCTAAAATGGAGACAGTCGCCGATGGGTCGGCACCATTAGACATATTTGTTGAGGAGCGCAACCATGATTGTCATTTGCGAGGAATGCGGTAAAAAGTACCGGATCGACCCTTCAAAAATTAAAGGTGACGCTGCGCGCTTTAAGTGCCGGGTGTGTACGCATATGATCATGGTTTCCAAACCATCACCGGTATCCCCGGCGGCTGCGCTGTCCGAGTTGCCCGACACCAGGCCGACTGCTGACGCAGCGCCGAAGGCGCTACCGGCAGACGAACCTGAAATCAAACTGGATCGAGTCGCCAGCGAACATGTTCAGGCTCAATCAGCTCGTAAATCCGGCCCGTTGAATTTGCGTATCAAAATGCTGTTGCTTTTTTTCTTCATTCCACTGGTTTTGCTGATTGGCGCCAGCCTTCTGTATCTATGGCAACAGGATAAAATGGCGGCCTTGCTGACCGATGAAAGCACAAAAGTCGTTAACCAAATGGCTGAAGAAAAAATTGCAGATCTGTCAACCGCCGTTGCCATTCAATGCCGGCTCTATCTGCTGGCCAACCCGGGGCTGGCTAAAGAAGACTTTATGAATGATATGGGTTTTAAAACCCTTGCCGTGCAAAAAGTTGGCTTAACCGGCTACACGGCACTCTACGAGATGCCGGATTCAGAAGGCATCTGGCGCACATGGGCGCATGTGAATCCAAAAATTATCGGTATCGATATGGCTACCTTGAAAGGTCCCATGGGTCGGAATTTCCCCGGATTCTGGAAAATTTACACCGGCGTAAAAGGGGGCAAACGATCCCAAGGGTATTACACCTGGCAGGACAAAGACGGCCAATTTCGTGAAAAATTTATGGTTTGCACGCCGGTTGCCGGAACCCAGTATGTTGTTGCCGCAACGACCTATTTGGATGAATTTCACGGACCCGTTAAACGCATGCAAACCCGTGCAGGTGAGCTGACCCAAAAAACGCGCTGGATTATCTGGGCCATTTTGGGCGGGACCGTGCTGTTGATCGGATTGATTGTCTCCATATACAGCCATCGGCTTACAACAAAAATCAAATCTTTAACCGATGTCGCCGAACGGATCAGCATCGGTGACATTGGCATTGAAATCAAAACCAAGGCCAGAGATGAGATCGGTGAACTGGCAGAAGCAATATCCAGAATGCAGGAAAGCATCCGCATGTCAATTGAACGATTGCGCCGACGCCGCTAGTTGCTATTGTGTGATGTCTGGCACGACGGTCACTTTTTGCTCGGCTTAGCGAATAAGGAAGTCTATCGATTCGCCCCTAAAAAAACGGCGATGTCTAAGGAGTCGTAATGGTTGTTATTCCATCTCAGCAGCCTGTGCTTGAAAACTTAAATGCCTACTATCTTGATATCAGAAAACTGTTGGAGCATTTCCAAGGTGAAATTGGATCGGGCGGTATTCATTTTAAATCGCACACAGCTGAAGGCGTGTTATTTTTCGATCAAGATCAACTGCTGAGTGGCTTCTTACAGGAAAAAAATAATACCCTGTCGGGCCATGAAGCGATCGAACGGCTGCTGCAGGCAGGCAAAGCCTATAATTTCATTGTAACCGTCTATCAGATCGATTCAGAAGAAGTATATTACTGGGCCGGCATTCAAACGGCGGAAAAAATTTATAAAGATCTGAGTACTGAATTTACGGATCTGGAAGGACTCATTAAAAAGATGGGTTCTGAAAAACTGACCGGCTATGTCGATATCCGTATCGGCAGCGGCGAAAAAAGGGGCTTCATTTTTCTGATCAACGGAAAAATCAGAGGTGGCTCGTGTTCCTGGGGTAACGGGACGCCCAGTCCATCCAGCGCGCATCAAAAACTGCTCATTCAAAAAACCAAAGAGCTGGGGGGTACCTTTAATGTTAGCCGAATTGTTTTAAACAATCTGCCCACTGACAGTACGCCGATTGATGATGCGCAGGCCGATTCAGAAACCGCGATTGTGATGATGGAGGCCCTGCTGGTGATATTCGAAACAGTGGTTCGCGAAAATACCAAAAAAAAGACCGATTTTCAGAAGTTGCTCAAGCAAAACCTGGTTGAAAGTGCAGAGCGGTTTGCATTTCTGGATCCATTTGCAGGTGAATTCGAATACGCCCAGCAAAGCATCACCTTTTCAGGCCGTGCCAGCAACCGCGATTTGGTTCAGGGTGTCTGTGCAGTGGTAAAGAAAATGGCTCACGATCTGGGTCTGTATTCAGCTCTGCTGCAAAAGTTGGAGTCGTGGTCAGAAGAATATGCGGATGAACTGCTTTACTACGATGTCAATTTAACAGAAATAGACATTTAAACACATACGCGCAGCACATGCCACATTCTAAAATCAAGGTTTGGTATCATGGCCGCTGAAAATTTGAATCACAGCGGGGATCATTCGGCTCGCCGGTATGCGGAGTTTTTTGACAGTCTGCCGGCACCCCTGTTTCGCACCACCATTGAAGGTAAAATCGTATATTGCAATCATGCGCTTGCCAATTTACTCGGTTTTGATTCTGCTGTTGACCTGATCGATTATCCGGTCATTGAATTTTACCAGAACAAAAAGGATCGCGGGCATATCATTCATACCGTCATCCAAACCGGCGCGGTTTTTGATCTGCCGGTGGCGCTCCAAAAAAAGGACGGGACTCCCATTTGGTGTTTGATGAGCGCCAAGGTTATTTTTGATGACGACGGCAATGCCATTCATCTTGACGGGGTTTTAAAGGAAATAACACCGGATATCGATTCTGATATTGAAGTGCCCAAAATCGAGGGGCCCGCAGCGGATCTGAACCAGATCATTATCAATTTCGATCTTCGGGGGGCACTGATCAATGTGAACGCTGCTGCAGAAGCATTTTTTGGAATCCCCAAAGCAAAATTGCTGGGCAAATCGTTATCTGAATTTTTAGCGCCCAGCGATCGCGACCTGTTCCTTATTTTTTTGGCCGATATTTTTAAAATCGGCCGGAGTGAAATCATTTTGTCCATCCTGGACGGCAGTTCAAAAGTACACCATCTAAAATGCCAGGCCTATCTGATTAAGACCAATGGTCGCGCAAATCATGTCAAATGCATTACCAAGGATGTCACCCATATTATACAAGAAAAACAGCAAAAAGCAAAAAGCCAAAAATTTCAAGGTGTTCTGGAAATGGCCGGTGGCGTTGCGCATCGTTTGAACCAGCCCCTGACCATTATCAATAACCAGATCGACGAAATTTTGTCCGAATTTAAGCAGGATAAACGCCTGCATGGCAAAATCCTTAAGATTCACAATCAGATTAAGAAATTGAACGATATTACCGATAAATTAGGCAGGATCAAAAAATACAAAGCGATGGATTATGTCGCCGGAATCAAAATCGTTGATATCGAGAAATCATCCTGGCCCCATGATAGCAAGGAAGACAGATGATTAAAAATGTTCTGCTGGTCGATGATGATACCGAGATGCTGCATGCCCTTAAAGAGGGTTTTAAGCGTTACCAGGAGTCCTTTGCGGTTTTGCTGGCAGAAGACGGTTTGAAGGCCCTGGAGGTTCTCAAGCAACATATTATATCCCTGGTCGTGACCGATCTTAAAATGCCGAATATGGACGGTTTTGAGCTTTTGGCACACATCATGCAGAATTACCCGGATATCCCGGTCATTATCATCACCGGATACAGCACGCCTGAAATGGAGCAACTGGCGCGCGAGGGAGGCGCGGTCGGATATATTGCCAAACCGTTTTTAATTGAGAATTTAGCCCGTCAAATTTTAACGACGTTAAGAAAGGAATCAGAGGGCGGCACCCTCCATAATATATCGTCCGGCATGTTTTTGCAGCTGATCGAAATGGAGCAGAAAACCTGTACGATTCGGCTGGAGGAAAAAACAGGCGGAAAAAAGGGAATTCTTTTTTTCAGTGATGGTGAATTGTTTGATGCCAGGGTAAACAATATGCAAGGCGAAGCGGCTGCACACGAAATTTTTTCTTGGGATGCGGTCAATCTTTCCATTCAAAATGGCTGTGCTTTAAAGGAAAACAGAAT
>JASFIG010000292.1:0-6152 GCA_050122795.1 Desulfobacterales bacterium | reverse complement strand
GGGGGCTCTGGGCGATGTGGTTTTAACCTTTGCGGGTCTCATCGCACTTCGCAAAAGATTTAGCCGCATCGATATTCTCTGTCAGGATCAAATCGGAAGACTGACCGTCAAATTGGAACTCGTTGATCAAGGCTACCCCCTGGAGGCAGCATATTTTGCCACCCTTTTTTGCGATCGCGCCGATGCCAAAATCAAAGATCGCATTCGCAGTTATGAAAAGATAGTTGTCTTTTCATTCTCCGCTGAACTGGAAAACACCATTAATCAGATAAGCACCAGCCCGTGCGTGCGAATCCCGCCCCGCCCGTCTCCCCGGGACAGAATCAATGTAGCCGAATTTTTACTTCAAAAGCTTATGGCCGGCGGGCTGATCGAAGCGGTTGTTGCAAATGATTTAGTGTCCGACTGGCAACAACACAACCGCAAAGCGGGCCGATCCATGGACACCACCAAAATAATCATTCACCCGGGTGCCGGCAGCGTTCGCAAACGCTGGCCGCTGGCCCGATTTTTGGAACTGGCGCAGGTGCTTGAAGAAAGGGGATGGCAGCCGCAATTTGTGTGCGGCCCGGCGGAAACGGATCTGGACGCGAAAATAAAAAACCAGAACCGACCGGCACACCGTTTCGGTCAACTGACGGATCTGGCAGAATGGATTGAAACCGCCGGTGGGTATATCGGCAATGATTCCGGCATCAGCCACCTGGCGGCATATTTAGGGTTGCCCTGTGTGGTTGTTTTCGGCCCGACGGATCCGGCGCGCTGGACACCGCCGGGGCTCCGGGTTCAGGTCGTGCGCCCGGCACTGGATTGTGAGCCGTGCTTCGAAATCGAGCCGCATAACTGCGACCGGCCCGCCTGCCTGACGGATGCCACCCTGGAATCAGTCCTTCAGGCATTTGATGGCGTGTATATGCGCTAATGATTCCAGATGATCCGTCGTGGCGTGAGTGCAGATATACGATTTGACCGATCACAGCACAATGTGTTAGTAGCCCTTACCGATTCTGTATTTGGAAAAAATAATGGATCTCATCGGAACGTTATCTGCATTGGACCAAATTTATGATATCTATGCTCGTTTTATTGCCGGGCAGGAGCTCGCTTGTAAAAAAGGCTGTGCCGGCTGCTGCACCACCGGTGTGACCCTGACCACGATTGAGGGCTATAAAATCATCGAGCAGCTGATATCAGAAAAAGATGCGGATTGGACGGATAAAATTCTCCGGGCATCCGAACAAGCTTATTTTAGGCCCCACATCACCACCAACCAGCTTGCCCATATGTGTGCCCAAGGAATTGAGCCTCCGGAAGAAAAACAACCCGAACAGACCGCATGCCCGTTTTTAAGCCAAAACCAATGCCCCCTGTACCGTGTGCGCCCATTTGGCTGCCGCTGTCTGGTATCGCGCCACGATTGCAGCAAACATGGCTATGCCGACATCGATGATTTTGTGCTGTCGGTTAATACCGTTTTACTGCAAAGCATCGAGCACCTGGATGCCGACGGTTGCAGCGGTAATCTGCTGGATGTTCTTAAGGTCATGGCCGGGCATGAAAACCGCCAGGCTTATACGGAGGGCAAGTTGGATTGCACATCGACCGGGCTAATTCAAAATCAGCCCTTGAAGATCCTGATGATCCCCCCGGAGCACCGCACCCGCATGGAATCCATACTGCAATCCCTGCGCAACATTCGTTTCTGATTCTTTTAACCGCAGACACACGCAGACGGCGCAGACAAAATTTTTCCTTAAATTGAGGTATTTGGCCGAGCAGGGCATGCCGCGCCGAAGCTTTTAGCGAAGGCGGGTCGCTCGGCCAAAAGGTCCGTGTCTGTCTGCGTGCGTCTGCGGTTAAATTATTTCTTGACCTGGAAGAAAGACTCATCGAACTCGGGCCGCTCCCTGTAACGGCTGTAAAAAAAGGCCGGCAGTTGCTCAATACTTTCAAACAGTCCCGGATCGGCATCGATGCCGGCTTTATGAAGCGCCTTCAGCATGGTGTCGGGTGATGGCGGACACCCCTTGACGGCAATCATCTCCCGGATGTCCGGGTTGTCCTTATGGGCCTGGTACATACATTTACCCAGCAGAATCGTCTTTTTCATCCCGGGGCTGGGCTGCATGGATTTGCCGGTCAAAATCTCAACATTCTCCCAGGCTTTACCTGTCCAGGCAGCGCCAATGGCCGCCAGCATGACACCGTTCAACCCGGAGCAGTAAGTGCACATCGAAAGATCGTATTTGCGGTAATAGACACCTTTGAGTCCCTGTTTGGCCAGCGGCAGCGGCAGGGTGGCGTCTTCGGAATCCGCGTAAAGATAGTCGTATTCGTGAAATTTTGCCAGGTCCGCGATGCTTTCCCCCTGAATGTCGATATCGGAAAGATCAAGGGGCCGTCCTCGATTTTGAGCGGCATGCACCAGGTGCGGGACCTGCTGCGGTTCATAACCGAGCAGTTTGGCTCCGACCATATCGGCAGCCAGCACGTCGGAAGAGGCCACCAAAAGATTGCTGCGGTGCATGCGGCCGTCCGGGCCGGGCCCGCGCTCGCAGCTATAAATCCCATCCTGTAAGGTCAGCATGGGCGGCATTTTATCGGCCAGCTTGGCCACCCAGAAATGCAGGTCCTTGCCGGGTGTCATGGTATGGCACCTTTTGCGCGAGGGGATATCGATGGTGCCCTTCAGGTTTTTAATGCCCAGGCTGATAACTGTCTGGTTGTGGGCTTTCATCACCGGCAAATCGACGACAAAGTCGCTGTGTAGAATATCGCTGTTGAAGTTCAGCGTAACCCCGTCGCCCAGATCAATATTTTCAAAGGGTCTTTCAAAAATATTGATATATTTGATGCCGTACTTTTGTTTCAAAACCCCGTAGCCAAGGGTTTCAAAAGCGTGCGCCGCGGTGGCGGTATCTTTGGGGCGCATCGTGACGGTACCCTCACCGATGGTAATATCGTCAATTCCCCGTTCTTTAAGCAAAATGATGATATCTTCCACGACCCGGGAAGTGGTGATCACACCCCACTTGGGAAAAGCAACAGCCCGGGTCCAGAAGACGATGTTGGGTTTGATGAATACCCGGGCTCCGGCCGGCAGGAGATCCAGACCGGCGCTTAAATCAACCGCTTTGCGTACCGATTCGAGCGGTTTTTTATAGCGCACCACCGCAACCTTGTACTTGCGCATCAATCTTCTCCGAAAAAAATGTGATATAAAGATTTAGCCATAGACATACACGAGTTTTTTTGCCGCGAGACATACGCAGACTTGCGCAGACTTTTTAATCGCGCAGCGATTGACGTGTTTTTTGCCGCGCAGGTCGCGCGGCAAAAATGTCTGCGTCCGTCGGCGTGGGTCTGCGGTAAATAAAAAAAGTCTGTGCACGTCTGTGTGGGTCTGTGGCTATTAATAAAATAAAAACCACTTAGACAGCCAAGTTGAAAAGCGTAGCAGCGTTTAGACCACAAATCTGCTCCATCTCCGCATCCGACAAACCGGCGGCCTGCATCTCATCAATATACCGTGCAGGCGGCAAAAGCGGAAAATCACTGCCAAACAGGATTTTTTCCACCCCGATCAATTCAATTGCCAGGCGGTACACCTTCGGCTCGTATAAATAAGGCGAGGCGGCCGTATCAAAATAGACATGTTTTAAGCGCTGTTTGACCTCTTTTTTAAGAAGACTGTAAAAAAACAACCCGCCGCCCCAGTGGGCCAGAACAATTTTGTTTTGCGCAAAGGTATCAATCAGTTGATAGATCTGTGCCAGGGTATTGGGAGTCTTACCGGGATAGGTATGCCCGATGGGCTCATTGGTGTGAATCAGGACCGGCCGATTCAAATCTCTGCAAATCTGCATGACCGGCTGCAGTCGGTCCAGCGCAGAATGATCAATCCCGCTCTGGTAAAAAGCCAGCTCGCCGATGCCGGATAATTCGCCCTGCTGGAGGCAGCGGTGTGTTTCAGCAGCTGCGCCCTTGCAAAAAGGGTCAAAACACCCCAGCCCGATAAAACGGTCCGGGTAACGGTTGACCGCCTGGCTGATATAATCATTGTGTTTTTTAAAAAGGCTTTCATTCTTCCAGGGAAATCCGAAAACGACGGTTTTTTCCACCCGGTTGGCATCCATCGAGGCCAGCATGTCCTTGGCACCGATCAGCCGGGACCTGGGCGATTGATACAGCTGTTTAAATGCGGGCTCATTTGAAAAATAATCTTTCCGGCGGGTGCGGATTTCTCTGGGAAAAATATGGGTATGAACATCGATGATCTTCAAGCTGACGCTCCGGAAGTTAAATTTTAATTTTGTGGCAGGTGGATATTGTTATGAGAAAGGTCTTCAAAATTCAAACAAAAAAAATAACGGCTAACCAGTTTTTCTGATTAGCCGTTAAGGAGGAGAACAGATGAAGAAATTATTAGGCTGCACTTAAGGGTGTTGCAAAACACTTGCCAAAGATAATTTCGCCAAGCAAAATTATCTATTTTTATTCATTTATTATTTAAATTCAGATGGTTATAAGTTTAAAAAATTCTGATCAGGAATTTTCATAACGAAGGTGGTGTCATAAAATTTAGGGGTTCGGTTCAAAATTTTTAACCGAAAATAGCGACAAATTAAAAAACCTATTGTTTTTATACCATTTTTTTAATAAGGGGTGAGGTTCAAAATTTTGAACCCGGGCTTTTTCTGCTACGCAAAAAAAGCTTAAGCTATTAAAATAAATACAAATTAATGGGTTTATAACTTTGAATCAGCCGACGTTTAAGGGCAAAAATCACCTTTAAAATGGCGGTATTCGAATGAGACACAAATAATGCCAATCACACCCAAACATGCTAAGATGTCAGGTTTTTTCATAAATCGTTGCGAAAGATTGCTTTCTCTGCACGCTTTACGACCTTGTATGTAGACATATAGAGCAATAATCAGGCCAATGTCATTTAAAAAGGACGCTGTCGCCGCATTCGAATGAAATCCGTAAAAGACATAAAAAATAACCCCATGTTTTGGTATCTGGCAGTGCTGACCATCTGCTCCACCATCGGATTGCAGACCTGGCAAACACTGTTCAACAATTTCGCAGTGGAGATGGCCGGCCTGGATGGAAATCATATCGGTGTCATTCAGTCGGTACGGGAAATTCCCGGATTTTTGGCCCTGCTGGCCGTTTACGTCATCATGATCATCCGGGAACATCGGCTCTCAGCACTGTCGATTTTATTGCTGGGCTTCGGGCTGGCGCTTACAGGCTGGCTGCCGTTTTATGCCGGGCTCTTGTTCACCACCCTGCTCATGAGTTTTGGATTTCATTATTACGAAACCACCAATATGTCTTTGACACTGCAGTACTTCGATGAAAGTGCATCACCATGGGTTTTTGGCAAACAGCGCAGCTATGCCGCCGCCTCCAGCATCGCAGTGGGGTTGGCAATTTACTTGATGGCTTTCTTTCTGAGTTTTGCCCAGATTTACCTGCTGATCGGCGCGCTCGTTATGGCCGCAGCGGTCTGGGCCCTGACACGCAAACCAAGCCAAAAAGATGTGGTTCCCCAGCGTAAAAAAATGGTGTTTCGCAAAAAATACGGCCTGTTTTATTTTCTGACGTTTATGGCCGGTGCCCGTCGCCAGATTTTTATTGCCTTTTCAGTCCTGCTGATGGTGCAAAAATTTCAGTATTCGGTTCAGGAAGTCACCCTCCTGTTTGTGATCAATAACCTGATCAACTACTATCTGAGCCCTTTGATTGGAAAAAGCATCATCCGCTTTGGCGAGCGCAAGGTTTTGTCCCTGGAATACGCCAGTCTCATTTTCATCTTCGTTGCCTACGCGTTGACCGATTCTAAATGGGTGGTGGCGCTGCTTTATATTCTGGACCATATTTTCTTTAACTTCGCGATCGCCATTCGAACCTATTTCCAGAAAGTCAGCGACCCCCGTGATATTGCTCCCAGCATGGCTGTGGGCTTTACCATCAATCACATTGCCGCTGTTTTTCTGCCGGCACTGGGCGGTTTTCTGTGGGTAGTGGATTATCGCATTCCGTTTTTGGGTGGAGCAGCCCTGGCGCTGATTTCATTGCTGGCGGTGCAGGCTATTGATAAAAGCATCCGTTTTAAAAGAAGGGCTTCTTAATAGCTGAAT
>JASFIG010000291.1:0-6184 GCA_050122795.1 Desulfobacterales bacterium | reverse complement strand
ACGCCCGCCGAAGGCACTTCCTACCGCCTTTGCATGCTGGATAAAAAAGCGTTTCCGGAAATTATCTGCGCCAATGAGGTTGAATTTCGTGAAGGTGCATCCCCATACTATACCAACTCCAGCCAGCTGCCGGTCAATTACGGGGAGGACATATTTCAAACACTGGAATTGCAGGACCGCCTCCAGGCCAAATACACGGGGGGGACGGTTTTGCATATTTTCCTGGGCGAGCAGGTTAGCGACACCGAAACCATAAAGACATTGATTCGGAAAATTACCGCAAATTATCAGCTGCCGTATTTTACATTGACCCCCACCTTCAGCGTGTGTCCCTCTCACGGATATATCAATGGCGAGCAGCCGACCTGTTCAATCTGTGACCAGGAAACGGAAGTGTATTCTCGGGTGGTCGGATATCTGCGACCGGTTAAACAATGGAATAACGGTAAACAGGCTGAGTACAGCGATCGGAAAGTGTATAAAGTCGCCTAGGTTCAGGGTTCTGGGTTCAGGGTTCTGGGTTCAGGGTTCAGGGTTCAGGGTTCAAGGTTTCGGGTTGCGGGTCCTGCGCTTTGAATTGCCAGTAGACACTCTTTTTTTAACATCTGACTTCGTTCACGCGGTTTTTAACCTCTGAACCTGGTGACTTAAACCTGATAGCTATCACAAGGAGTATGCGATAGGATGAACATAGGTGGTTTGTTAAAAAACTCCATGATTGACTACCCGGGTAAGCTGAGTTGCGGTATTTTTTTGACCGGCTGCAATTTTGACTGTCCGTATTGTCATAATCCGGAACTGGTCAACGGCTGTTCCCGAAACTCTGCTGAACTTGATCCGGACAGCGTGTACCGATTCATTGAAGCCCGGAAAGGTTTTTTAGACGGTGTCGTCATTTCCGGTGGGGAACCGACCCTGCAGGCGGATATTTATGACTTGTGCCAGGATATTAAAGAAATGGGTTATCCGGTAAAATTGGATACCAACGGCAGCCGCCCGCAGGTCATCAAACGGCTGATCGCAGAAGGGCTGGTGGATTATATTGCCATGGATCTGAAAACCGATCCGGTCCAATACGCCACCTATATACAATCCAATTGCGACGTCAGCGCCATCCTTTTGAGTATCGATATAATAATGAATTCAGATGTTTACTATGAGTTCAGGACTACGTGCGTCAAACCCATCGTGACCGCACAGACGATTGAAAATATCAGTCGCCTGATTGAAGGTGCCAGGGTTTACGCATTGCAGCGCTTTCATAAAAGTGAGGTGTTGTATCCTGAATTTTTTAAAGAAGCCGGCTATGAATATAGCGATGATGAACTCGAGCAACTCAAGGCGGTCGCCGAACCATGGGTTCAACAGTGCTTTATACGCTAAAATTTTATCTGGGATCGCTACTTTTGGTTATAAAAAGTGTCTAAAGTAGGAAGTGACTAAAGTGCCTAAAGTTGGGGTGTCGCTTCGCTCCATCTTTTTTAAATTGACAGAATTCCTCAATTTTAGGCACTTTTTTTAGTGCAAAAGGCGCTCATAAAAAATCAGGCCCCAGATGATGGCAGCGGTCAGCATGCTCACGGCCGCAGCTGCCGAGCCCAGATCCTTTGCATGTTTGGACAAAATATGATGTTCGGGACCAATGCGGTCCACCACGTTTTCCACCGCCGAGTTGAGCAGCTCGGTCATCAGAACCAGCATGCTGCTGCCGATCAGCAGCGCCCGCTCCACGGCTGTTGCGCAGATCCACATACCGATTGGCAGCAACATGGCAATCACAATTGTCTCAATGCGGAAAGCCATCTCACGGGTCCATGCGGTTTTAAATCCGTGCCATGAATAAACCACGGCCCGTAAGATGTGACCGATAACCGATTCTTTTTCATTTCCCATCCCTGTTTCCTTTAACCTTTTGAATGTCTTTCAGCCGGCTGCTTCCTCGTTTCGACCGGAGCAACGCCTTTACTCTCTTTCACCAGAATGCCCCACGGCCTGCCGTGGGGATGAATGGCGAGGAGAGCCCTCCGAAGCTTTAGCGAAGGAGGGCTAAAGGCTACAGTGAGTTCTGCCTTCCTTCTTTAGGAACATTATGATGACAAGCGGTGTAACGATAGCCGAAAGTGCCGATTTAGGCAATCGAAAGGAGGTGATGGCCGGGTCGCATATTCGCTTTTAAAAATTCTTGTCATCGGCAACAGTTTTATGTTAGTTGAAAACGTCCATATTTCAATGGTCGTTCGGATGTCGGCTATCGTCAGACTCGCTATTGAAATGCGTCGCCATCTTATATTTGATAACCCCAGACCGCATCTGGTGGTACGGGTTTTGTTTAATGGAGGTTAAATTAATGCTAAGCGCTAAAAATTTGACGATTATCGGCTTCGTGGTTGTGGTTTTTGTCATTCTTCAGGGGCTTTTGATTTCCATCGGGAAAGAGGATAGCCCCGTTACAGCGGCGGTTGATTTTGCAAAAGCCTATTTTATGCTGGATGGCCCCTCGATGTCGGAGCGTCTGTGCACTGAGATGGCTGAGGATGACGAATTGAATATCGTCAATACTTATCTGAATTCAGTTGCCGACCGTGCCCGGATATTGGGATTTTCAACAAACTATATGCGAAATCAGCTTTCAGATATTTCCACTGAACTGCAGGTAACCGATGAAAGCAATGCTGAGGTCAGAATTACGGGTGAACGATTTCGTTCCATCAATCCGGTTTTTGCCATTGTTGGAAGGCTGTTTTTTCTGATTGAAACCCATGATGTTGATGAAACCCTTTCACTGGTTAAAGAAAATGGCCGCTGGAAGGTATGCGGCAAGCCCTTTTCACTGGCTGAAATTTAGGGCCCTGTTATCCAAAAATACGCATTTATATGCAGCCTATTTATCATCAAATTCGTCAGCGTGCCCGCCAGATCATTCTGCGTCATCCCACGCCCGATTTTTATCATGATCATGCTACGGATGATGAAGCCTCAAAGCGGTTTTTTGATGGCAGCCGTGTCATTAAAAAGCTGCTTTCATTTTTAGCTGGAACCCTTGAAAATGATTTCGGACACGGCCTGATGCATGCGGTTAAAGTATCTCACGATGCGGGCACACTAATGGTCATCGAAGCCCGGCAAAGCGGTTATGACGAAGATCCGCTCTCACGGTTGGTCTTTCTGGCCCAGACGGCTGGATTATTGCACGATGTCAAGCGCAAGCAAAAGGACCACTCCTCCCACGCTGCCGTGCATGCGAAGAAAATGCTAAAGCAATATCCGTTTTCGGGAGAAGAAATTAAGCATATCTCCACTGCCATCCAGAATCATGAAGCCTTCAAAGAGCCTGTTGATGCGAACTCGGCCGAGGGGCAGCTCATTTCCAATTGTCTTTACGACGCGGATAAATTTCGCTGGGGGCCGGATAATTTCCATGATACGCTCTGGGATATGGTATCCTATTTTAACCCGCCTCTGACTCAATTTATGGAGGGCTATCCCCAGGGAATGGAAAAAATCAAGAGCATCAAAACTACCTTTAGAACATCCACCGGACAAAAATACGGCCCTCAATTTATCGATCTGGGGCTGGCGATTGGCGAAGAGCTCTTTGATGTGATCAAATCAGAGTTTGCTGATTATTTATAATTGCAGCACCTGAATTTTGCTTATCCCGACACCTGCACTTATTATTTACACCCTACTATTTTGCATATTTGCCATACGATTTACATCAGCCTCAAAGTAATATGTGCTTTCTTGTTTGACACTCTAAGCCCAATTCACTATAACCCTAATTGATCGAAATAAAATGATTTATTTTGAAGGAGGTGTGTACGACAACCGCTAACCAAAGGAGGTTCGCATGACAGCCACAACCTGGCCTACGCCCAAATGGCCCGAAGGCGTTCCGCATGATCTTTCCGGATACGAAAAACCTCTATTTTCCATTCTGGATGAATCTGCCAGCCAGTATCCGGACCAGGTGTATACGATTTTCAATGATGCCACCCGGACCTTTGCTCAGGTCAAAGACACGGCGGATCGCATTGCTAATTTTCTGGCCGCCCGGGGGATCCAAAAAGGCGACCGCGTGGCCATATTTCTGCCCAACCTGCCTCACTATCCGGCCATTTTTTTCGGTATTTTAAAAGCCGGCGCTGTTTGCGTGACCTGCAATCCCCTCTACACGGCCAATGAGCTCAACTATCAGTTGAAAGATGCCGGCGCCAAGGTTGTTTTTTGCATGGATCATCCCGAGTTTTATCCAACCACTGTTGAAGCCGTCAAAGACACCGATGTGGGGACTGTTGTCATCTGTGGGGTCAAATCCTACCTGCCGTCCATCAAGGCTTTTATCGGCGGGCTTTTAGGAAAAATTCCAAAAGCCGGAAATTATCAGCCGGGGCATCTGTTTTTTGACGATGTGGTTGCCGGCGCCCAGCCGCAGCCGCCGGATGTCGACATTAATCCGAGTGAGGATCTGGCCCTGATCATTTATACAGGCGGGACCACCGGTGTTCCCAAAGGCGCGTCCCTGGTGCACACCAATTTTACCTCCAACGTTATGGCCCTGGACGAATGGGGCCGATTTGTGCACGAGCCGGGGAAGGAACCTGAAAAACTCAGGCACGGCGGATTCCACACGGGGCTGGGCGTACTGCCCTGGTATCACAGCTTTGGTCTGACCGTTGTGATGCTCTATACCTGTTACTCCGGCAGCCGTTTGATCTGCGTTCCGAATCCGCGGGCCGGGAACCCCCCCTTCACCGAAGTTCTGCAAATTGTGCAGAAGCATAAACCGACGATCATGTCGGCGGTTCCGACTATCTTTGTGGCATTTACCAATCATGCGCTTCTCGACCAATACGACCTGAGTTCCCTTGTGGGGTGTTTTTCCGGTGGTGCACCCCTGCCGCCGGAGGTCTGCCGGCAATTCGAGGAAAAAACCGGGGCTATCATATTTGAAGGTTACGGCCTGAGCGAGACCTCACCGGTGGCCACCGCCAACCCCACCAGCAAAGAAGGTCGCAAAATCGGGTCCATCGGCTTCCCGGTGCCCGGTACCGACATCAAAATTCTGGATATCGATACGGCAACCACAGAGCTGCCCCAGGGCGAAGACGGTGAAATTGCCATCTGCGGCCCCCAGGTGATGCGGGGCTACTGGAACCGGCCTGAAGAGACCGAAGATGTCTTCCGCGAAATTGATGGCAAACGCTATTTTTTAACCGGTGATATCGGTCATGTCGATGCAGAGGGCTATATTCTGGTTACCGACCGCAAAAAGGACCTGATTATCGTCGGCGGATTCAACGTTTACCCGCGCGATGTCGAAGATATCCTCTTTCAGCATCCCAAGGTGGAGCTGGCCGCAGTCATCGGTGCGCCGGATGAAAAGAGCGGCGAGGCGGTTAAGGCTTTTATCCAGCTGAAGCCCGGTGAAACGGCCACCCAAGAAGAGATTTTGCAATTTAGCAAAGAGAACATGGCCGGCTACAAGCGGCCCAAGCAGGTTGAATTCAGGGAAAGTCTACCGGTGTCCAACGTGGGCAAGGTTTTGCGAAGGGTGCTGAGGGATGAGGAGCTGAATAAATAATCTATGGTTGAGCCCGTTTCCGGTTGACCCGTTTGCCGGTTACCCATAACATCAGACAGCATTCATTTTTAACGGGATCAACGGGGTAACGGGCTCAACCTGTTTGATCGAAGAACACAATACCCATTACCAAGGCTTTTAATTACAGAAAGTAGATATGATCTTCAAACTCAAAAAATGGATTGTTGATCATCCCTATTTTTTGACCAGCGCGGTTTTTTTGGTCATTTTATTTGTGGGCTGGCGGGTGCTGTACTGGCGGGAGGAGACCTTTGCCTTTATTCTGCTGCTGTATTTTATCGTCACCCTGGGCATCCGCCTGGACGATATCTCCCGTAAAATTGGGAGCCGCGCGGCCGGCGCTACCAACAATCCCAATAGCAACGCCTCCCTGATGCACGAGTTAAACGATATCAAAAGGGTGCTATTGAGCATTAACACAATCTTAAACAAAATTCTGGAAAAAACCGAAAAAAAAGAGCCATAGCCCAGATAAGCATCGACATCCTCAACCATTATAGCTGCCCATTCTCTCCCAATTCATATTTCAACTGCGTATCTGGCATTTTTCTGCGCAAACAAAATTTCATATTAAGGCAC
>JASFIG010000290.1:0-6221 GCA_050122795.1 Desulfobacterales bacterium | reverse complement strand
TTTCTTCCAGGATAGCGTCAATCTGGGCATAGATCGCCTGGTCTGAAAAATGCCGCATTTCAATAGCCCCGAACTTACATTCGGCCGCACAGGTCCCACAACCGGCACAGGCCGCGCTGATGATCTGGGGCATCTGCTTCTTTTCCCAGGTGATGGCACCAAAAGGACAGACTTTCGCGCATTGACCACAGCGGGTGCACGGCTCTTCATACACAACCGCTGTGGTCGCCTCTACGGCGAAGTGTTTCTTTTGTAGCAAGATAGAAGCCCGCGAACTGGCGGCGCTGGCCTGGGTGACACTTTCACGAACATCTTTGGGGCTTTCAGCCGCGCCGGCAATATAGACCCCCTTGGTGGGCGTATCCACAGGCCTCAGCTTCGCATGCGCTTCTTTTAGAAATCCGCCAGGAGATTTGGACAGACTGACCATCTGACGCACAAACTCGGTATCAACGGCCGGCACGGCGCCAACCGCCAACACCAACATATCAAATTCCAGTTTTTCGAGGCGCTTTTCGGTTGTATTCTCTACGGTCACCCACAAATTTTTGCTGTGGGGGTCCTCCCGGACCTCACCGGGCAAACCGCGCAGGTATCGGACCCCATGGCCGCGAGTCCGCATCAAAAGCTCTTCGAACCCTTTCCCATAGGCGCGGATATCCGTATAAAAAATCGTAACGTCTGTATCCGGGTAGTTATCCATCAGGTATTGGGCACCTTTGATGCTGTTCATACAGCAAATGCTGGAGCAGTAAGGGTTACCGCGGCTTGGGTCCTGGGTTCGAGAGCCCACACACTGAATATAGCCGATACGCACGGGTCGTTTCTTGTCGCTGGGGCGTCCGAAATGTCCGCCCAGAGCGCCTCCGGTTGAAATCAGGCGTTCAAATTCAAGGCTGGTGACCACATTGACAAAGCGCGTGTACCCGTATTCATCCAGTGCGGTCGGATCGTATACGTCCATACCGGTTGCCACAATAATAGCGCCGATATCAATATCGATAAGCTCGTCTTCCTGGTCAAAGTTAATGCAATTTTTCTCACAGGATTCAATGCACTTGCCGCAGGCAATCGGGTTGCGACCCAAGCAATCTTCGGCTGAAACCGTATAGGCCGAAGGCACCGCTTGCGGAAATGGGATGTAGATCGCTCGCCGGCTGCTCAGTCCCATCTGGAATTCGTCCGGAACGACCACCGGACAGACCGCCACACAATCACCGCAGGTTGTACATTGATCTTCATCGACATAGCGGGGCTTTTTTCGAATCCGGGCTTTAAAATTACCCACGTATCCGCTGACATCTTCTAAAACAGCATTGGTCATGAGCTCAATTCGGGGATGCCGACCGACATCCATCATTTTGGGCCCGAGAATTCAGATGCTGCACTCAATGTCCGGGTAGACCTTGTCGAGCTGGGCCATGATACCGCCAATGGACGGCTTTTTTTCAACCAGATAAACCGGGTGTCCTGCATCTGCCAGATCCAGGGCTGCCTGCATGCCGGCCACTCCCCCGCCAATGACCAGCGCCGCATCTGTGACCGGAATGTGCTCCTCATCCTGGGGGAAGAGCCATTTGGCACGGGCAACGGCAACCTGCACAATACCCAGTGCTTTATGGGTGGCTACCTCACGGTCCGGCGTCACCCAGGCACAATGCTCACGAATATTCGCCATTTCCAGCAGATAGGGATTCAACCCGGCTGCTTGGATGCATTGCCGGAAAATGGGTTCGTAGGAAGCCGGTGAACAAGATGCAACCACCACGCGGTTGAGCTTGTGATCGAAAATGGCTTGTTGAATTTCCTGCTGGCCCGGATCGGAACAGGTGTATTTGTTCCGGACCACCACGACCACATCCGGTAGCGTCCCGGCAAACCGTAGGACCTCGTCGACATCTACAACACCGGCAATATTGGAGCCACAATCGCATACAAAAACGCCTATCCGCAATTCTTCTTTGGTCAAATTTGGCCTCCTTTGCGCAATCCGAAGGTTTTTCGTTTTGGATTCAATTCAGGCTTCATTTTGAACGAGTCCGGAAAACAGGTGTCGCTCAATCACCGCCGAACGGCCGGCTCAACTTTTTTCCCGCTGCCAGTTCTGATATTGTTGACCGCGTGCAATTTCTTTATCCTTCCAGAACTGCCGGTCCCGAGTTGCCTGCTCAATGGCTTCTTGAAAGGCTTTTTTGAATTCCTCGGAATCAAACTGGGCCTTGCTAAAAAAATCAAAAGCCCGGTACTGTTTGAAAGCTTTGCGTTGCGTTTCCATGGTACCGTAGCCGGTGACCATGATCACACGGGTGAACGAAAGCCGGTTGTGGATTTCGGCCAGCAAACGAATTCCATCCTCGTTGCTTTCATCCACGTCAACCAATCGAATATCCAAAACAGCGAGATCCAGATCCTTGTTTTCATCAATATAGGCAAGGGCCTCTTCTTTGGTCGCTACGGCCTGGACCCAATGCCCTTCGCGTTCCAGCAGTCCGCTCAACAGTCCTCGCCAATCGGCATAATCATCTACAATCAGGACTTTTCCGCGCATTTTTGGCTCCTTCAAAGGTTCAGAGGTTCAGGGTTCAGGGTTCAGGGTTCGGCGATCAGGCCGAATGCAGCTTGCCGCAGGCTGGCAACTGGCCACCAAATGGCAGGCAGCAGCAAGCAGCCGGTGACCAGCAGATGGTAACCTCAGAACCTTTGAACCTTGAACCTTTGAACCCGGTTACCTAAACAGGTAACCTGATGATAAACGTAGTGCCGTGATCCGGCTGGCTGCGGCACTCAATGGTTCCACCCTGGCGTTCGATAAAAGTCCGCATCCACCACAATCCAAATCCGAGGCCGCCATCACTGGGTTGGAATAAATTCCATAAATGGTCCAGATGATGGGATGACATCCCTTTGCCCGTATCACTGATGTTAATCCGCACCCAAGGCAACCCATCAAATGTTTCCAATCGGCTGCTGATTTCCAGCCGTCTGCGCTTGCAACGCTGCATGGCTTTGCAAGCATTGGTCATGAGTTCAACGAATATGTCCAGCAGAAGCAAACTGCAATTCACGCGGGGCAGCTGTTGATCGTAGTCACAAACGACCTCAATATCATCGGGCATGTCGGCAGAATCTAACGCTTCATTGAGCAACCGGTTAACGTCAAATCGAGTCGGTGGCCCGGATTCCTTAAACGGCCTGAATAATGCTTCGCTGAGCTTAAGAATAAACTGCGCGTTTCGATTGATGCGCTCCAGATTGGACTGGGCCCAGCGACGGTCTGCATCGGACAGATTCATCTTTTCCACCATTCGCAGCACTTCGCAGGCGCTAACCGGCACGATTCCCAACAGGTTATTAATGCGATGCGCCAGAGCAGTCGCTGCCTGGCCCATCACAGCCCACTTTTCGGCGGCCAGACGCCGTTCCTGCTCCGCTTTGAGCTTTTGAAGCTGCGTGGCGTTTTGGATGGCAATGACCGCTTCCTGAGCCAGGGCTTCCAGGAGTTCAACATCCTGCTGATCGAAGGCGGCTGGACGAGAACTCTCTAAGAGCAAGACTCCGATGAACTTTCCTTTCTGCTGGTGTTCGTCTGAGCTGTACAACAAGGGCACCGAAATGCTCGAACGCATATCTTCAAAAAGAACAACATTTAAGGGATCCTTACGCACGTCCGGGCTTAGATAGGGTCTTTGCTTTTCGGCCACCCAGCGGGCGATCCCCTGCCCGATGCGTGGGGTATAGGCCATCTTTTCTTTTGTCCACCCTTTTCCGTAATGCGCCTTGAGGACAAGATGACCGGTCTCAGGTTCCAGATGCCGCAGCGATCCATGCTCAGCATCGACCAGTTCGGCGGCTTTTTCAACGATCAGATTCAAAACGTGATCCAATTCAAGGCTCGAAGTCAGCGCCACATCAATGGTATGCAAGGTGCGAAACTGAGCGGTCATGCGGGCCAGCCGCTCGTTTTGCTGGGCAACCGATGCCGTCAGGTCTGCCAGAGATTGGATGAGGGCGATATCTCGTTTGCTAAACGTTCGTCCAGGCTTACGATCGAAAACGATCAGCAGTCCGCGAACGGCTTCCTGCCAAACCAGCGGCGCCGCCATCAAGACAGATTGATCGGCAAGTGTCTTAACGACAGCCTGACGGGAATCGATCATTTCTTTTAAAAGCACCTCGTCCCAGGGCTCTTTGGGCAAGTTCTGCGTGGCCAGCAAGGTTTTTTGCCCGCCTTCCGGATCGCACAGGTAAAAACCACTGCCTTCGGCACGGCACTGAAACGTCGCCTGTCGCACAACGCTCTGGAGCAGATTCGGATCCAGTATGTCCGTTGAGGAAATATGCGGCCGCATCACATTAAGGCTACTTTTGGTTTATGTTAAAATCATTTGCGAGCTGAATTTTATGCGTTGCCAGCGTTCAAAGATGATTCGCGATTAACGTCGTCAGATCCTGAATTTCAAGGTCGAGTGGTTCCTCCAGCTGTGGATCCTGCTGGGCACAACGAAAATGAATCTGGCATTTAACACAGGCTGTAATCATGCGGCTGACACCCGTTCGCGACGCTTCCTGTAACCGCTCGATTTGAATATTTTTGCTGACCTGTCCACAAGACGTCCACCCGGTGGTGCCGCAACACAAACTGGCACTGCGAACCCGTTCCATTTCCCGTAAATCCAACCCCATAGCCGATATGAGCGATCGCGGCTCATCGTAGATATCAAGATAGCGGCCCAACCGACAGGGATCATGGTAGGTGATGGGCTGCTGATTTTTTGCCTGCAGCACGAGGCTCCCATCAGCAACGGCCTGCGCCACATATTGAGTCAGGTGAAATACCGCCATGCCATGGTCTGCGATCCGTTTGGGGTATTCCCGGGTCAGCATGAGGGCACATTCCGGACAGGTGGTCACAATGGTTTTAGCACCGGTGGCAGCGAGGCTCTCAAGGTTGCGTTGGGCCAGTGCCTGAAATGTCTGCATATCCCCTTCCCACAGCTGATCGTGACCGCAGCAACGCTCGTCGGCCATGACCTGAGGCGCGATCCCCAGGTGGTTCAAAATTTTCAGCGCTGCCCTGGCAATGTCGACGCCCTCGAAATCCAAATGCTTGAACAGGACATCATAGTATGGCAAACACCCGGTAAAATATACAATTTCCGAAGAATCAGATATTTGAAGCTCCGGTGTGATCCAGTCCAGGCGATGTTGGGCAAGGCCCGGTTCGGTCATCATTTTACCCCAGTTTTGGATGACCGCTCCATGGGTGCATTCACCGGTTTGTCCGTATCCTGTGGCCAGGGTTCTGGCCTGCTGTATGAAATCAGAAAAATAGACATCCGATGGACACAACAGACTGCAGCGCTGGCATGTCAGGCAGGACCAGAATAAGGGATCTTGCATGATGGCCTCGGGCTGACCATCGATGGCCTTTTCCACCAGCAGCCGCGGACTGCTGTAAGAACGCGTTTCCCAGCGGGTGACCGGGCATACAGCGCTGCATTTGCCACACTCCTGGCAATACCATGCCCGACAGTGTTGGATAATATCTTTCATGTTACCCATGTTGCTGCCCGCCTCCGTTCAGGCCAACCACAAAGGTCTGTATTTTTGATAACCACGATTCTGCATCGTCGGCCGTGATGCGATCCATTACCAGGCATTTATTGGAATGTCCCAGCAGCTGCATCAACCGGCGGGTCAGATCAAATGTTTCCTGGGCACGCTGGTTGCCAAATCTGTAATGGCATTCATCCGGTGCGCACCCCAGCAGCAAAACACCCTCGGCCCCCAGCTGAAAGGCACTCAGCAGGATTCCGGGACTTAATCGGCCCAGACATCCGACTTTTACGGGATAAACCCATGGTGGATAGGATGCATGCCGGCGGCCCGCGGCTTCAAGCCCCCGGTAGGCATTCCAATTACACGTAAAAACCACTGCCTTCCGCCCGGCATTCATGTCCCCTGCTTTAAGGACAGTTGCCAGTATGGCTTCCAGTTGTTCATCGGTCGCATCGCCCGCTGTGATCGCTCCAGAAGGACATAACGCAGCACAACTGGCGCATCCCGAACAGATCATCGGATCGATCCAGGAGTGGCGCTGCGGTTCTTCACCCACTATTTGCGGCGCACCCAACTCACAAATATCGATACACGTTTTACAGGCCCGGCAGCGGTGCGGATCGACCGAGGCCGCTATGGGTTTGGGTTGTTCGGCCAGCTGA
>JASFIG010000289.1:0-6247 GCA_050122795.1 Desulfobacterales bacterium | reverse complement strand
GCCTTTGAATAAGAATGTATTGCAATCATGCGCTCGAAGCTATGCAATCTCATCTTTCTGGCGCAGATGTGAGACCGCTTCTGATTTTGTCAATAATTTGATAATCTTTTGTACAAAAATCAGGTCTATTCTCAATCGGCTGCGCCACCCATTTAAAGGCAAGACATGCCGATCGAAATAAAGAAATGCGCTCTACATCACAATGGTTCGCTTTCGGCAGGATAGGTGATCGTCTGGCGGTCATGAGAGAAGTGGTTGATTTTGCTGGAGCGAGAATTAATATACACTATTATTGGATAACCCGTCTCTTTACAGCGGAGATAAAAAATGATCTCAATCCGGTTGATCAGAAAAACGGCAATTTGCACTGTGATTATCGGGGCCGTTTATATGATCGCATGCACTTATCTGTGGGCAAGGCAAGGCCATTTTATCTTTACGCCCCGGCGAGAAATAAAAAAAACACCTGCGAGCGTGCAGCTGCCATATGAAAATATTTACATATCCCTGACAAATGCCCTCGGTCGCACAGAGCGCATTCACAGCTGGTGGATCCCGAATAGTAACGCCTCCGGCCGTGTTCTACTGTATCTCCATGGCAGTGCGCTTAACATCGGCGCCAACGTCAATGCTATACGCCGATTTCACAACCTGGGCTTTGCTGTATTTATCGTTTCTTACCGAGGTTACGGATTAAGCGATGGTGAATTTCCATCAGAAGAAAATCTGTACGCTGATGCTGAAGCCGCCTGGAATCATTTGGTTTTGCAAAAAAAGATCAGACCGGAAAAGATCTATGTTTACGGCCATTCCATCGGGGGTGCAGTGGCCATCGACCTTGCTGTTCGCCATCCGGACGCAGCCGGTCTGATTGCGGAGGCCACGTTTACTTCAATTATCGATGTCGCGCGTCTAAATCATAAGTACCGAATATTTCCATTGGAGTTAATCGTACACCAGCGCTTTGATTCAGTCAGCAAGGTCGCTGATCTTCGCCTGCCGGTTTTATTTATCCACGGTACCAATGACCACCTGATTCCTGTTGAAATGAGCCGTCTGTTGTATGCCCGAACGCCGGAGCCGAAAAGTTTGAAACTCATTCCGGGAGGCGGCCACAATGACAGTGCAACAGTCGGCGGCGCTGACTATCTATCCGCCATAACAGATTTTGTTGCAACCAATGTCGACGCGCATCCTCTGGAAGATTTCGCTGAAACAGATCAATGAATATCAGATAACGCCTACTTTTTAAGAGTCAATTGAATCGGACCGCTGAATTTGGATGGATCCACCAGCTTTCCACCCTGTGTAATGTTGATTTTGTTCCTGTGCGCCAGCCTGCGTGCCGCCCGGCGTGCCGGTTCCAGCAAAGAACGCCAGCTTTTCTGATCATCATCTTCGGCCAATCGAATGGCAGCCTCACGTGGACATATGCTGGCGTTATGTCCGCGTGATCGGAGCAGTTCGATGATGGTTTTTTCAAGCTTCAGATCAACTTCTTTTAAGCCAGCCTGCCGACAAGCGCGAGAGCAATATTGCACCTGATGCCAGTTGTGCTGCCATTTTTTGCGCCAGTTAAACTGACGGCCACAGATCTTGCAAATTTTGCTCGACTGGTTCATTGGTCGGCATCTTTCTGATTTAGGGCCGGCTGGCCGGCGAGCCTCAAGATGCATCCGGCCATGGCCATTCCGCTCAGCGCAGCGCCTTCCACACGGGACATCTGGCACCAATCACCGCACATTCCGAGCTTTAGTTTCGCGTCCCATAGACAACCGACATTCAGTGGATTGGCTGCCGCAGCACTTCGCCAATAGCGGGAACGATGGTATACCGGCTCGATGCGGCGGTGTCCGACGCTTTCAAAAAATGCATCCATTACCAGCGACACCCGCATTTCCTCATCTGTGTCAGCGTTGGCAGCAGACCACCGGTCGCTGGTATGAAACACCCAGCATTCCGCCGCAGACCGCTGCGGCTTACTGTTATTTCTGGCTGCCCACCTGACGGCTGATTCGTGAATAAAGGCGGCATCAAAGGGTATATTCAGCGGTTCATCAAAAGCGGCCATAACCGCCAGGCATGGCCACATCTGAATGCCTGATATCCGCGCACGCAGGGCCGGGCTCGATTGAACAAAGCTGCTCGAATCAGGCGGTGGCACTGCAACAATGACGGCATCATAGGGACCATGTTCATTTTGGTGCGTATCTTTCAGATGCCATTGATCTTCAATTTTGCGGATTGACCCGATAGTGACGTCAAAATTAATGTCAATACCGGCGGCCAGGTTCATTGAAATGCTATCCATGGCAGGAATCCCCACCCAGCGTTCGGTCAATCGGTTCTCAGAGGACATGCGGCCTTTTCTGACAACCCTTATTTTTCCTATCCACGGTTGAGCGATGTTTTCCGTTTGCCAGGATCGAATATAGCGTGCCAGACGTTCGTCACGTACCGTTAAATACTGGGCACCGCTATCAAAAGCAAAACTCGAGTCTCTGATCGTTGCCGTGCGCCCGCCGGGATTTTCACTTTTTTCAAACATCTGCACCTGATGACCGTGATCCAACAAGGTTCTGGCCGCAAAAAGTCCCGATATGCCGGCCCCGATAATCCCAATTGTCAGAGGTTTTCCAGCGACCGGTCCTTTGATTTTAGCAGCGTAGACGGCCATATCCAGTCGTCTGGCATGATCTTTAGTGGACCGCGGGCGCAGCGTCCCGATAACCGGACGCTCGGGTTTAAAGGGCCGGTCAAATAAGCCCAGGCACCAGAGCAATCCGCCGTAGGAGTTGGCATCATTGCCGTCCAACGCCAATCGATGATTTAAATCGATCATCAGATCGAGGGCCCTCTGCGGGTTCGAGGTCCACTTTAAAAATGCCTTGCCCCAGGTCATGCGCACATTATTGTGCAGCTCGCCGTGGATGCGCAAGGATTTCTGGGCGGCATCCCAAAGGGCATCATCGGTCCGGCCCCGATATAGGCGCTCCCAGGAATACAGGGCTTGGCGAGGATCGTGCTGATGTTGCGCTAGCGTTTTGAAGGCCCATTTTGGCAGCACATCCAAGGTTTCTGGATTTGAATGATAAAAACAAAAATTGTGGGCCAGCTCGCGCCAGATGAGAAGTTCATCCAGGAATTTAGCCGCCCCTTTGGATCCATCCAGCGCGGCTTCTCTGGCGATGCGAAACGGGGAAACATGACCGTGATGCAGATAGGCCGATAGACGGCTGACACCTTGCGGAAACTCAACGGTGGCATCGTTGCGCAGGCGAGCGTACCCCTTTAGACCCTGTCCTTTGAATTTCTCCCAGCGCGCGTATCCGGCTGAGGAGCCCCCGGGGGTATGCACCACCGGGGGGATTGTATGATCAATATCACATTGGGCACATAATTCAGCAAGATCTGCGCTCGCCAGGTCGATGGCGTCAAAGCCGTAATGACCCTTGAACATGTCGGCCGCCACTGTCACGTCTTGCCATGGTCGCCTGAGGCGCCGTTCATACTCTTTTTGAGTGTGGTTGCGAAAGGCATAGGCACGAGCAAATGAGCGTTTAATCGACTGCATGGGAATAATGCAGGTACAATCCACCACCCAGACAGCCGTATTCACCCGGCCGGCCAGCATACGGGTCCATTGCGGGAAGGGCGGCGCCGGAAACTCCTCAGTAATAACCAGCGCTGCACGCCGGGCCAATGCCGTGAGCGGCGAGGGTCGGGTTTGATTGTGCCCCAGGCAAAATGCATGCACGACGTGTCGTTCCCGCAGCCGCTGCTGCACCTCCCGCGCACCTTGCATAATGAACATATGGTGACGGTCCGAGTTAAACGGATGCCGGCCGCCCAGTCCCTGATAAACCAATAGCGGCAATTTCAAATTGGCAGCAAGGCTCAGAGCCGTGTCTATCGCTGGGTTTTCATGGCTGCGAACGGCATGATGCATCCAGTAAAGAACGAATTCGCCATCCGGGCGGATGGGTGCATTTTGGATCAATCGGATGCGTTCAGTCAGGTGGGGCGGCAACTCTTTGGCCGCATCTGCTGAATCCGTACACATTGGCATTTTGAGCACCTTTTTAGAGATTTATGATAAATACGATGTGAAAATGACAAAATAGCGCTTAAATTATGAATTTAAAGCCAAACTGAAGTCGCAATACATGCAGGCACTGATGCAATGAGGAACTCATGGCTGGCGATCTGATCAAAAGCAAGCGGCTGCAAATACCCGACCGAAACGACGCCGTTATCATCGGAGCCGGACCAGTGGGCCTGGTCGCCTCACTGCTATTCAGTCAGTACCAGGTACCGCACGTCATTATTGAACAGCTGCCAACACCCGATAACCATCCCCAGGCTCACTTCCTGAATTGCCGCTCCATGGAAATTTTACGCGAGCTGAATATGCTGAATCAGGCTGTTTATGCCCGCAGCGCGCCTTCAGAGGAATGGCGTCGTTTTGTGTATTGTACCGGGCTGGCAAACCTACCCACCGTGGATGATATTCCGCCGGCGTCAACCGATTCAATACTGGGCGTCGTTGATCATTTCGCTGATGCCCAACATTTAGAAATAAGCCCTGAGCGGGTGACCCATTTTCCACAACACGATTTTGTGCGTTTGTTGCGCAGCGCGGCGCTGAAAAGTAACTTTTGTCATGCAGTGGAAGGACACCGTGCCAGCATTCAGGAATATCCAGACCGAGTGGCGGTTACGCTCACCGACAGCCGCACCGGCCGGCGTCAGCAAATCAGGGCGCGATATGTCGTCGCAGCCGACGGCGCCCACAGTTTCACACGCAAACAGCTAAAAATAAAATCAATAAATAATACCGGTATCTTACAACACCTTATGAATGTTCATTTTTACAGTTCTCAACTAGCCGAACGGCTTCGATCCCGCACACCGGCAATGCTTTATTTTGTATATAACAGTGCCGGTATTGCCGTTTTGGTTGCCCATGCCTTTAATCGCGGTGAATTTGTAGCCCAAATCCCATATTTTCCACCCTATCAACAAACAGATGATTTTGATCAGAACACATGCATCAAATTGCTGCAAAAACTTGCCGGGCAGTCGATTGATGTAGACGTTCGCAGTATCCGCAAATGGCGCATGGGCATTGGGCTGGCATCGCGGTTTCAATCCAGACAGGGTCGATGTTTTCTGATCGGAGACGCCGCTCATCAATTCACCCCGGCCGGGGGGTTCGGGATGAATACCGGTATTCAGGATGCCCATAATTTGATCTGGAAGCTGGCTCAAGTACTTCGATCAGATGACAGCATGCCGCTTCAGTCAGCAAAAAAATTACTTTCATCATACGAGCAAGAGCGCAAACCGATTGCGCGCGCAAACGCAAAATTAAGCTTGCAAAACTATCTGCTAACCCTGCGAATCCCCAGAGCTATCGGTCTAAATATAGTAACGGTAAATGGGCTTATCCGATTTATCAGTCACTGGCCCGATCTGTTTATGCTCAAACGCCTCCTCTTTCGAGGGGCGATGCGCTTGGGTCTCAAGCAAATCGAGTGGTTAAAATTCAATTCTCCGATTACCCGACGGCGGCAACGCGCAATTCATAAAATCTTTAGCGATGCCAAGCGACAAACATTGCAGCTACTGTTTCCCGGACAGGATCTGGGCTTCACCTACACAAACGGGTGGCTGTTTGGACAAAGTATGAATGAGACGGAATCTTTGGATCCGCTCGTGTTTAAGCCGCTGCTCGTCATCGGGGGACGCATGCCGCACTTTTGGCTGATTGATGTCCGCGGTCGGCGTATTTCAACGCTGGATTTGCCAAGGCGTATGATGAAAGCCGAGGCCTTGCCCTGTTATGTATTGTTAAAGGCCGGAAATTTAAAAACGGATATTAACGAATTTAAAGGATTCAACAAGCAGTCCATTGTAGACGTATATGTCTCACGCAAGCAGGGAAATGATAAACACCATTTTTCGTATTATCTGGATCGTCCCGCATTTTTACCAAACGCCTATGCCGTTCTGATGCGACCCGACGGGCACATCGCCTGGTTTAAAACGAATGCGTCAAATGATCACGGACCGGCTGATGATTTCAGAGCAACCAGCGAGCGATGATGAAACTCAATGTTGCGACCGCCGTGCACAGCACCACGCCCCAGATGATATCGACCACCACGATATTCAGGGGCCAATCTTTGAGCAGCGCTAAATTGGTCAGCTCATAGGTCATATACGTGAAGAATCCAAACAGGGC
>JASFIG010000288.1:0-6252 GCA_050122795.1 Desulfobacterales bacterium | reverse complement strand
GCGGCACCTGCCGGAAATAACGCTGCTGGAATGGTATCGGACCGACAGCTCTTATCAGGATCTGATGGATGAATGTGAAGCATTCATCAGGAGTGTCGCCCGCCGGACGGGGTCAAGCGACATCCTGGCCTATCAGGGGCATCGCATCAAACTGGCCCCTCCCTGGCCCCGCATACCGGTCAAAGACGCTTTTGAAAAATTCGCCTCCTGCTCGCTTGAGGCAGCTCTGCAAAAGGATCGGTTTGACGAGATCATGGCCGTCCAGATTGAACCCCGCTTGGGCCGCAGTCAACCGGTTTTTCTGGTTGACTACCCGGCAAGCCGCGCTGCGCTGGCAAAATTAAAACCCGAAGATCCGCGCTATGCGGAGCGTTTTGAGCTGTACATCGCTGGTGTTGAATTATGCAACGCTTTTAGCGAGCTGACCGATCCGGTGGAGCAAAGGGCGCGTTTTGAACACGAACGCGCTCTGCGGCACAAGGCCGGCAAACCCGTATATCCGATGCCCGAACGTTTCCTTGCAGCCCTTAAGGATCAGCCGGCAGCGGCCGGCAATGCCCTGGGGATCGATCGCCTGGTCATGCTGTTCGCCGATGCAAAACACATAGATGACGTGGTGGCCTTTCCGCCCGAAGAACTCTGATGCGCAACACGAGGGGTGTGTTTCTGTATCATTTTTATGCCCTGGCTCACCGCAAACCCGCCCGCCTCGCCCGGGCGGCTTGCGAAGGCGGGCGGGTCTGCGGTGAAATTCTCTTTACATCTCGCCTTCCACGTAGCAAAATGCGAAGTATCAGAAGATAGGTCGAATCAGCGAATGCAAAAAAATAGCAACGATCAGCGCCATCCGGATAACCAAGGTGGGACGCTGGGAACCTTTGCCGGCGTTTTCACGCCCAGCATTTTGACCATTCTGGGTATCATCCTTTTTCTGCGCCTGGGGTTTGTGGTGGGTCATGCAGGTCTGGGCCGGGCCTTGATCATACTGGCGCTGGCCAACGGTATATCCGTCCTGACTTCCTTTTCGCTATCGGCCATTGCCACCAACCTGAAAGTCAAGGGCGGCGGGGATTATTATCTGATCTCCCGAACCCTGGGGCTGGAATTTGGCGGCGCCATCGGTATCGTGCTGTTTCTGGCCCAGTCAGTTTCGATCGGATTTTACTGTATCGGTTTTGGTGAAGTTGTGGCCCGGGTTCTGTCCTTGCAGGCCGGTTATGCCACCCAGCTCGTTGCCGCCGGAGCGGTGGCTTTTTTGTTTATTTTTGCCTGGCTGGGCGCCGACTGGGCCACGCGTTTCCAGTATGGTGTTATGGCGATTCTGATCGCCGCCCTGTTATCGTTTTTCATCGGCGGCATCACAAAATGGGACAGCGCCCTGCTGGCCCGCAACTGGTCTGCTCCGGCAGGGGGGTTGAGCTTCTGGGTCATTTTTGCCATCTTTTTTCCGGCCGTTACGGGATTCACCCAGGGGGTCAGTATGTCCGGCGATTTAAAAGATGCCGGTAAAAGCCTGCCCCGGGGGACCTTTACGGCTGTGGGCGTTTCGATTGTGGTCTATTTTCTGGCAGCAATCGTTTTGGCCGCCACACTGCCCGTCAGCACCCTCATGAACGAATATGATGCCATGAAACAGGTGTCCGCCGCTGCATTTTTAATCGGCGCCGGAGTGATTGCCGCCACCCTGTCATCGGCCATGGCATCCTTTTTAGGCGCGCCCCGCATTTTGCAGTCCCTATCATCGGATCGCATCTTTCCGTTTTTACTGCCGTTTGCCCTGGGGGTTGGCCCTGCCAACAACCCCCGCAGAGGGGTTTACCTGTCTGCAGGCATCGCCTTTGCCACCGTCGGTCTGGGGAAGTTAAACCTGATTGCCCCGGTGGTCTCGATGTTTTTCTTAATTTCCTACGGGCTTTTAAATTATGCCACCTTTTTTGAGGCTCGTGCCGGCAGCCCATCATTTCGCCCCCGCTTCCGCTGGTATGACCAGCGGCTCAGCCTGCTCGGCGCGCTGGCCTGTCTGGGGGTGATGCTGGCTATTGATTGGAAGGCCGGGGTGGTGGCCGCAGCCATTTTATTCGGCATTTTCCAGTACCTGAAACGCACCAGTGGACCGGCACGCTGGGCTGACAGCCGGCGCTCGTATCATCTTCAGCGCATTCGGGCCAATCTCCTGGCAACCGCACAGGAGCCCGAGCACCCCCGTGATTGGCGACCCCAGTTGCTGGTGTTCTCCGACGACGCCCATCGCCGTCGGCGACTACTACAATTTGTGGAATGGCTCGAGGGCGATACCGGGTTCGCCACGGTGGTCCGCATCCTGGAGGGGGAAGGCGTTAAAATGCTCAAGCTGCGGGAAGATGCCGAAAAAGAGCTTCGCAAAGACATCGCCGAGAGCAAATCAGAGGCATATCCGCTCGTCGTGGTGGTGCCCCAAATGATTCAGGGAATTCACACCCTGGTGCAGGCATACGGCATCGGTCCGCTAAAAGTAAATACGGTGCTGCTCAACTGGTTTGAGCATGAACCCACAACCCAGCGCGGCATCCGCGAAATCCTGTATGGCCGCCGGATTAAAACCGCATTTCGTCTGGGCTGCAATATCATTGTTTTAAAATCAAATGATGAAAGCTGGCAAAGGTTAGAAAAAACCCCAGCGACGCAACGCCGAATCGATGTCTGGTGGTGGGACGACGCCAGCAGCCATTTGATGCTGCTGCTGGCCTACCTGACAACCCGCAATAAACAATGGCAGGGGGCCCCCATTCGGGTTCTGGCGCCCGGTTTTGAGCACCCGACCGAAGATGCCATGGCGACTTTTCGCCACAAGCTTGAAAATTTCCGCATCGAGGCCGAACCGGAAATGGTGTTTAATGCCAAAGCCAGCAATGTTATCGGCTATTCACAAGGGTCCTCGCTGGTCTTTTTGCCGTTCCGCCTGAAGGGCAACCGGCCCGTGGACCCGTTTGGCCAGCCGGTCGAGCAGCTTCTGGCCGATCTGCCGTCGACGGCCCTGGTGCTGGCCGCCGAGGATATCGAGCTTGAGGCCGAACCGGAAGAAGGTAAGGCGGCTGAAATCGCGACAGCAGCAGATGCACTGGCTGATGCTGAAAAACGGGCCAAAGAGGCTAAAAAAGATGCGCAGGCGGCAGCGGCGGCTCTGGCGGATGCCAGAGAAAAATTGAGACAGCACATCCAAACGAATGCCGCTGACAGCGCCACCACGACAGCGCTCGAGGCCAGCATCAAAACGGCTAAAAAGCAGGCTGCCAAAATGGCCCGCCGATCCGCCAAAGCCACCGTGAAAACCATGGCAGCCGCCAAAATCCTGCAAGAAGCGGGCGGACAGCTTGAAAAACCCGGCGAGGATGACGCTGCATCGAAGGATGCGTCAGCAAAATAACAGCCGCCCGGGTAAACACAGGGTGCCGGCAAATCTAAACTTCGCTTTAACTTTTTAGAATCATGAACCATATGAAATGCTTGACAAACAGGCAACTAAGCGAATAAAGTCGCTGTTAATAAAAAAAACGGCGCAAGAGGATGCAGCAGAACCTTAGCGAAGGAGATCGAATATGGGCAGCTATGTTAAAGCGATATTGTTGCTGATTGTTCTGGTCGGCCTGGTGACATTCGGCATCAACAACCTTGAGCCTATTCGGCTACATTATTATTTCAAATTAAGCAGCATGCCATTGCCTTTATATGGTGTTGTGTACGGCGCCATCATAATCGGTATTTTTATTGGAATGCTGGTGGGCATTAATTCCCGCTTCGGCCAGCGTAAAAAGATCAAGGAATTGAAAAGAGAAAACCGCGATTTGCAGGCAAAAGTCGGTGAGGAGCGCCCGCAAGAAAAATTAGAAGAAAAACCGGAAGAGGAGCAGCAGCCTTTACAAACACCTGAAGATGAATCGGATACGGGCGAAGAAACACAGAGATTTTAAATAGCAGCTGCCCGCCAGAAGCCGCAGGACGCATCGGCTATGCCGACGGTTCTGTGGTTATTTTATTTTAATAACCACAAGGGTCACATCGTCTTCAAATTTCTTGCCTCTGGCAAATCGATACAGCGAATCGATAAAAATATTTAAGATCCCTTTGGCACTCAGCTCTGAATGGGCGCGAATGAGATCATATATTTTTTCTTTTCCATACATTTCGCCAGCGACATTTTCAGATTCCCAGAACCCATCGGTTGCCATTACGATAACCTGTCCTTTTTGAAGACCGTCTTTTTGATTTTCCGCATATGTCCAGGATTCTTCGACTCCCAGGGGAATGCCCTTACCGCCTAACGTTTCAAAGGATCGGGTAGCCGGGTCAAATAAAATAGCCGGATCCTGGCCGGCGCGAACCCATTCAAGTGTTTTCTGCCCGGTATCGATACGCAGGTAAAAAAGGGTCATAAAGTTGTTATATTCAGCGACATCTTTAAACAGTTGACGATTGACGTCTGAAATGATCTGACCCAGAGAACCCGGCAACGACACCCGCTGGCGCAATAGTGCCCTGGCGGTGGCCATCAGCAATGCCGAGGAAATGCCATGCCCGGAGACATCGCCTAAAACGACACTGACCTGACCGCCCTTGGCGGTGTCATATTCCAGGAAGTCATAGTAGTCGCCGCCGGTCTCATCGCAGTATATGCTCTTGCCGGCAATATCCAGTCCCGGGATTTCAGGATTTTGGGCCGGCAGAAGTTTTTGCTGCACTTTCATGGCCAGATCCATAGATTGATTCAGCCGCAGATGATCCGCCAGTTTAGGCCCCATCTGATTGAAGGCTTGAATGACCAGATCGCGCTCATCACCGGTGCGCAACCCCAGCTGAACCGAAAAATCGCCGTCCGATAGCTTTTTGGCGGCGGTGGCCATTTGCAGCAATGATCGCGTAATCATATAAGACCCGATCATTGCGCCCGCCGCCAGGAATAAAATCGTTAAAAGAGTTGCGGCGCCGGCGAACAGGATCTGCTCCTTTAGATAGGTAAAGAAGGTTTTGCGGGTTTCTTCCGGCAGGGCCATAATGGTCGATTTGGGCACCATCACGACAAACTGGGTCAGATCGTCGATGGCAGCATATGCCCAGATGTAATCGGCATCCTGGAAGGGCAGGGCCGCATAGCCGGTCTGCCCGAACTGAAGCTGTTTTATTACAGAATTAAAAGCGGCTTTCTCGGCCGAAGATAACCATTTTCGTCCACCGGCAGGCGTCCAGGCGCCCTGTGCTTCTTGATAATCCTTTTGGGCCAGTATCCGCAGGCCGGGCTCGCGGGTGGCCGGGTTGTCGGCGATGGTGGCGATGAAAGAACGCGCATCGATCGCCCACAGCGGAGAAAGCGTGCTTTTTTTAAGCGCCTCGACAAATAAAATATCGATGGCGGCAACCCCCCAGAAAGACCCGTCGGGTCGATACAGGCGTTTTGACACCGTGAAGGTCAGAAAGCCGCTGGCGGTGTCGATGGCCGGCAGACTCCAGGTAGGCGTATCTTTCGCATTTCGGAACCAGGGCTGCCAGCGCGGATCGGCACCATCTGCGCGACCGCTATGTCCGGGGTAGGAAACACAGACCCCTGTATTTAAACAGATATGGGCCCATTGCAGGGCGTTGCCGAACTCATTGGAAAGTTTTCTGAAAGAGGGCGTCATGCGACTCAGGACGGCAATATCCTCGTTTACGTTTTGTCCGTCAACGCCTGAGGCCAGTAAAAATACAGGATGATTGAAACTGACCGGATTGTCGAGAAACTGGCCGTCATGGGTTTTGAGCCGGTATTTGTATGACGGCAACAAATCTTTGGGTGCTGTGCGGGGATCTTCAAAATCATTCGCAAAATAAACAGGTACAGAAGGGGCGGGCATTTTCATAAAGGCCAGCTCGGCTTCAGCCGCCAGAACCTGCAAATAAAATTCCATGGCCGCCTGGGTCCGCTGGATAACCCTGGCCGAATTTTCAGCCGTTTGGCGCAACTCCATGGCCACTATGTGAGTTAGGCGCTGACGGGCATCCTCTGAAATGGCCTGACCTAAACGAAATGTGCCCCGCTGGCTGACGACCGTCACCACTATCAGGGGCGTTAAACTGAACACCAGCAAGATAATAAAAAATTTCCAGCGCAACCTGATTCTAAACATAGCCGTTCCGTGCTGAATGATTGCAATTGTAATGCGACCTCCCCCTCCAGCTGTGAGCTTGCAAAAAGATCCCGGCCTGGCAACCGACGGAGACGCATCTGGTCGTTATTGTAAA
>JASFIG010000287.1:0-6261 GCA_050122795.1 Desulfobacterales bacterium | reverse complement strand
TATAGAAAAAGATTGCTATCCGAACATCTTATTCTAACAATAGATGGTGCAGCCAAATGAGTAATACAAAAAAAAATACAGACCTTGAATCTTCTTCACATAAGAAAAATATGTCATCAAAAATCGAAAATCTCCTCAATGAGATAAGAGAAAAAGAGATTTCTGCATTGGCCCACATGAATGAGGACAATAAAGTTTTGATCGCTAAATGGGCCCAGCATACCACAGATCGATACATCGCTGTTCTGGAAAAGCATCCAGAAAAAATCAAAAATATCGCCGACCTGCCAGCCTCAAAGGATGAGATTAAGATAGCTATCAAGATATTGCTAACAGCCTATGTCATTAAGAAGTCAGATAAAAAGGTGGATATGTTGAAAGACTATTATATTCGTATTGGATCCTTTCAAAATATCGATTTGAAGGACAAAGAAAAAATAATTAAAGAAGCCAACAGTGCGGAACAAAAATTGGAGAATTCATCTGCCTCTTTTTTTTCAAAATATCACAAATACATGGAGGTGATTGTCTCGGAACAGGGTGCTCTACTTAAAGAATTGAATAATTTTATTAATGATTTAATGACCTTAAAATAAGAGTCTTGATGATTGAAATTTGAAAAACCAAGCCAGAACCTATGGGGAAGCGATGCCATCGAAAAAAGCAATTCTCAACAGCGTTTTGCTCAAAGAACTGATTGCAATCCGGACGGATACACTTTGGAAAATGCTTTCCTATCTCAAGCAGGGTCAGCTGCCGGAAGTCAATGAGGAGGGTGCCACCGGCAAGTTAGACAATAAGGGAGCGATCTTCATTCCAGGCGGATTGATTTATCAGGATGTGGATGAGAATCAGATCTCATATGAGTCCTGGGGCGCCTTCGACGAAGCCGATTTTCGTAAAAAGATCCGTGCGAGCATGAATTACGATAATGCTACTCTGATGTATCCGGATGGCGTGGCTGTCAGCATCAATTTAGATACCGGATTTTTCACGAGGGCCTCTCGACGCATTTACACCTATAAAACAGCAGCTTTCAAACGTAAAAGAAAAATCGGTCGTACGAACCCCATGGATATCGATTCTAATGATATTATCCGCAGCCATTGTCCGACCTACATGAATATGCCTTACGGTTCCAGAACACGGATTAGCACTTTTACGTCTATCGGTTTGACCGATCCTCATATGTATTTCGCCTATTGTAAGTCGGAATTCAGTCTATCCCGGAGGCACCTAAAAACTTTTGCAGCAAGACTTGATATTGCCCAGGAGAACGCCACTTTAGCTGACGGAATGGTGTTGTATCCGCCTTATGTTGTTGTTTGTCATGATACGCGCTACAAAGAAAACAGTTTGACGGGGTTGATTCGGTTACTGGGCCTCGGCAAATTTGGGGAATTCGGCACCATCACATTTGAAATGCTCAGCAAACAGCTTATTGGAGAAATGAAACGAAAAAAGGTAAGCTACGGAAGGGAGCATATCTTTGCTGAATACGGCGGTGTCAGCGCGCTGGGGGTGCTAAGAACTTACAGTCCGACAAGTCCCGGCAGTCGATCCTCAAAATATCGACTTGATCTGATCTCACCGGAAAAAGATGTGAATATTGACCTTAATCGGATTGCGGCTCGAGCACGCGAGCGCTATCAAATTAAAACGAACCAATCTCAAAGCTGATCGGCCGGCATACGGCGGTTCACAGCGTGCACTGTTGGGTGTCTCCAAATATATCAACGGTAATAATTCAGAATATCAGCCAGGGTGAGATTTTCGTGATATTTTTTGCATTTCTGTTTGCCACAATTATTCTTGTCATATTCACTTTGCTGCCGATGTGGCGTTGCGAAGCCTGGTGGGTGCGTTCGCTGGATTTTCCACGGTTGCAGCTGTTGGCGATCTCAATACTCTTGCTTTTGTTGGAAACGTTAGTGCTCGATATATCGCAACTTACAGCATGGGGCCTGCTTGTCGCCGCTATGCTATGCTTTGCATATCATGCTTGGTGGATATTACCCTACACTCGAGTGTTTCCGGTGGAGGTTAAATCTGCTGTTAGCTCCGATGGAAGGGCGTCGCTACGGATTATGACTGCTAACGTCCTGACCCCAAATCGTAACGCAAAGGCGCTGATTGAACTGGTACGCGATAATGCGCCGGATATTCTGGTCACTCTGGAATCCGATGCGTGGTGGCAGGCAAGGTTGGATACACTGGAACCAGACTATCCGCACACGATCAAGTGTCCACTTGATAATCTGTATGGCATGCATGTTTATTCCAAGCTTCGTCTGACAGACAGTCATATAGATTATTTGGTGGAGCCCGACATACCATCCATACACGCTCTGGTAAACCTGCCGTCCGGGCAAAAGATCCGGACTCATTTTTTGCATCCGGCACCGCCCAGCCCAACAGAAAACGAAGAATCTTCAGAGCGCGATGCAGAGCTGATCATTGTGGCCAAAAGTGTAGCCGAAACTGACGCACCGGTGATCGTGACCGGAGACCTGAACGATGTCGCCTGGTCGGAAACAACCCGCTTGTTCAGGAAAATGAGTGGATTGCTCGACCCGCGGGTAGGGCGTGGCATGTTCAACACATTTCACGCCGATTATTGGTTCATACGCTGGCCGCTGGATCATCTGTTCCACAGTGACCATTTTACTTTGTCCCGTATCTGCCGGCTAAGGGGCTTCGGCTCAGACCATTTTGCTCTTTTTACCGAACTGGTGTTATAAGTCGGGCGCGATGAGCAACAAAGCAGTCTCAAGGCCAATGAGGACGATTTAGCATGGGCTAAAGACAAGACCGATGACCAAGGGGTTAGCAAAGAAGATGTTCCCCAGCCGGAAACAGGCTGAATAGCAGCGGACCATCCCTATCTCTGTCGGCTTATTTATAGATCATTTTTTCTCGCAAGATATCAACCCGTTTGATTTGCCCTAATCATAGCATGCAAGGAGGTTCTTACTATGCAGACGTACGATGTCGTTGTCGTTGGTTCCGGAACGAGCGGTCAAACAGCCGCATTTCGTTTAAAAGAAAAAGGTTTGAATGTAGCGGTCATAGAAAAGGCTGATCGCCCCGGTGGCGTATGTGCGCTGGCCGGATGTCAGCCCAAAAAATGGTTTTATGAAGCCACCGAGGCAATTGCCAGAGCGCGGCATCTGGAAGGTAAGGGAATCGTTTCGGCTCCTGCAGGCGACTGGGCCCAGGTGCTCGAACAAAAGCAGCAGTTCACATCTGGAATCCCCGAAGGGACAATTAAAAATCTTCAAGAGGCCGGAATTGACTTTGTATCCGGAGAAGCTGCTTTTTTAAATGATGAAACGCTTTCGGTAAGTGGGAAACAAATTCAGGCCAAGTTTTTTATCCTGGCGACAGGCGCCAAACCGACGCAACTGCCTATAGAGGGACAAGAGCATGTGATTACCAGCGATGATTTCCTTAGCCTGAATGCGTTGCCTCCTTCCATTTGTTTTATTGGAGGCGGATTCATCTCTTTTGAATTTGCCCATTTTGCAGCAAGGCTGGCTTCAGACAAACAGCGTTTGGTTATCTTTGAAGTTGCTGACAGACCTTTGGGGACATTTGACGCCGAAATGGTTGAATTGTTGGTGGCGGCGTCTCAAGATGAAGGCATCGAAGTTATCTGCGGCGTCGGAATCAACGCTATCGAGAAGCAAGAAAAAGGGTTTTTGATTCATACAGCGCAGGGCGAAAGCTTTGAAGCCGATCTAATTGTAAATGGTGCCGGGCGGTTACCTGATTTAGATACTTTAGGGTTGAATACCACAGGGATTGAGTTTTCAAAGCATGGCATCATTGTCGATGAGACCCTCAGGACTTCCAACCATCGCATCTTCGCCATTGGCGATTGTGTCGAAACCATACAGCTCGCACGGGTAGCTGATAAAGAAGCCCATGTGGCGGCTGAAAACATTTTAGCAGAATTTGACCTAAGCCAGAAATCAACTATGGATTATGCTGCTGTACCGGCAATCCTTTTTACCTACCCCCAGCTTGGCATGGTCGGCCAAACAGAAGAATCTTTGAAACAGAAGGGACAAGCTTATCACAAAAGCTTTGCCAAGAACCTCAGCTGGCCGACATACAAACGAGTGGGGTTAAAGCATGCCGCATATAAAATATTAACTGATGCAAACAATAAAATTCTGGGTGCCCACATCCTATCCGATCAGTCCTCCGGCATGATCAATGCAATCAAGCAGGCTATGTTAAATCAAATAACTGTGGACGCGTTATATCAACAAACAATCGTAAGCCCCTATCCTACCCGGGAAAGCGATTTAAGCTATATGTTGAAACCGTTGTTATCCAATTGATGCCCAGAGAGCAGTTAAAGGGGCTACCGGAAGAAGATCCCGGAACACAGAGCCCGGGTCATTTCAGGATGCTGACGGATGAAGAAATCGAAGAACGCCTTAAACTTGATATCAAATCTTTTAAGTTTTACGAGGAGCTGAAAGAAAACGACAATTCGGGGTCCTAAAACAACCCGTCTTCGCACTTAGAAGCTTCGCCCTGGCAGGCATTTCAGGCCGAAAAACGACACACCGTTACCATGCTTTCAGTTTGACTGTGGCGCGGCCAGCAGCCGGCAGCGGCTGTCGGGGCGGCTTCAGGTGGGAATCATTAAGGTCGCCTGCACGCCTCGTTGTGTTCTGTTTTCCAGCTTGATCTCACCGTTATGCAGGATGGCCACTTCCTTTACAAAGTTCAGCCCCAGACCGGTGCTCTTTTTCCCGTTATCCGGCCGTCGCAGCGAAAAAAATTTATCAAAAATCTTGGCGGTGGCGTAGTCCGGAATCCCGCTGCCGCTGTCCTCCACCGTGATGTAGAACTTCGAGATTTCAACCCGGCCGATGAGCTTGATCTGACTGCCGGGGGGACTGAAATCGATGGCATTTTGAACCAGATTGGAGAGGGCCTGATGGAGCAGAAAACGATCTCCCTTCACCAGGATGTCATCCGGCACCTGATTGACCAGGGATACATTTTTTTTGGAAACGATGGCCTGTTTGCTTTCAATCACCGTTTTTATCAATGACGAAAAGGAAAAGCGTTCCATTTTTTCGAGGATTTTCTGATTTTCCAGCGCCGCCAATTCCAGCATCCGATCCACTATTTGCTGGATGCGGTTGGCCTCATGGCGAATGTTGGTCAAAAATCGCGCCCGCTGGTCGGGCGGCATGTTTTCTTCCAGCAATTCGGCTGCCCCGCGGATGGCCGAGAGCGGACTTTTAACTTCATGGGTGAGTTTTTGAACATACTGCTCCACATATTTTTTGCCTTCCAGGGTTGCCTGCATTTTTGCAAACGCATGGCCCATTTCACCGATTTCGCTGCGATCCAGTCTGGGAAACTCCACCCGCTTGCCCCGGCGGATATCATCGGCATAGCGTGTGAGGCGCTTGATCGGTCGCGTCACCCACAGGGAAACTAAATAACTTAACAATACCGCCACCACGGCAGCCAGCAGGCCGACTTTAAAAATTTGCGGCTTGGCACTTTTTAAAAAGGTATTGATGTTGGTGGTCGGCTTGGCAACGGTCAACACACCGGCAATGTTTCCATTGACCCGCAGCGGTGCGCCGACATACAACACTTTTGAGGACCGGTCCTCGGGATCTTCCGCGGTGGTTCGGGCCCCATACTCGCCTTGCAATGTCAGATGAACATCGCGCCAGTTGCTGTAGTCGGCACCGACATTTTGTCTATTTTGTGAATCAAAAATAACCGTGCCGGTTGCATCGGTAATGTAAATCCGCATGTCCACTTCGGTTTTGACCAGATGATAAATTTTTGCGGATAAGGGCAGAGAGCCGGCAGATTCGAAAGCCTGATACCATCTTTCAGGATCAAATTGACCGGTTTCCATTTCGCGCCCGATCATAGCAGCCAGAATATTGGCCTGATCCACCAGGGGTTCTTCAACGCCCTCGAGATAACGGGAACGCAAATTGCCCAGTACCCAGTTGATCGGATAGGAAAAACAAATCACAAATATCATAAAGTAACAGAAAAAAATCCGGGTTCCCAGTCTCATAAATCCTCTTTCAGCGCGTAGCCGACACCCCGGTGTGTGATGATGGGATCGATTTGCGGCCGGATCGCTTTCAGTTTGGCCCGAATGTTTTTAACATGGGCATCGACGGTTCGATCCATGCTGGCTTCCGGTTCGTCCCAGGCCAGTTCCATCAGGTGATCGCGCGTAAATACGTGTCCGGGACGACG
>JASFIG010000286.1:0-6272 GCA_050122795.1 Desulfobacterales bacterium | reverse complement strand
CAGCCAGTTTAAGTTGGGGTCCATCTTTTCTTTCTTTCCGTTTTCGTTTTCTGATATCTCCGTCCTGCGGCAATGTCAAGCAAACAATCACGGGCCGATTCGGTCAAAAATTTGACAGCCCTCATGGGTTTTTGCTGTAGCCGCTTGGGCCAACCCTGCAAATGGCGTGCGAACACGATCTAATTTGAGATATAGCTAGCCGAGTCCATTTGGCATGAAAGTTGAATAATAAAATCTCAGTTCACATGCGTGCCCGCAAAGTTGGCCACCATGTGGCGCCCGTCCCCAAGCACCAAATCCAGCGGGACGCTCCTCCTTTCAATGCCCCCGGGGCTTAGCTCACCCCGGGGGCTGCATCGGATTCGTTTGATGAAGGCTTTAGCCCCGCGGGGTGAAAGGATGAAATGATCATGATTTGTGTTGTTGAATACGGCAAACACATCGGAACGCTCAGAAATCTTTTTCCCGACAAGCAGCAGGCACTGGCCTTTGCCCAGCGCATAATTGCCCTCTCGGATGGAGAGTATCAGAGCATCGGGCCGCATCAGTGGTATTGCCGGGAAAAAAAAGAGTTTGTCAAAATCGAAGCCATGCAAAATTAAATTTCGACTTAAGGCTCCAAAATGATTCATAATTGAAAATTCGAGGTAAAGTTTTATGTACAGATACCGATATATAACATAACAGTGTGCAGGCGGGCACGCTGTTTGGTATAATTCCTTAGGGAGGGGGCGGTTCATTGTGAGCCGCCCCTATTTTTTTGGCCGATTTCAGATATGACAGATCGAATTTGATATCAGTGGACATTTTCCAGAATGGACTGCCGGCACAGGGTCCATCTGTGATCATTATCAGTGCATTCAAACGATTGACCTCCTCTACTTCAATCCGTATAATACACCCAGCCAGAGCTGTCGGACCGACACTGCCACTTCACATCGTCACCATTGCAGGCTTTTGCCATGAAGATTCGAACGCTTTTAGCCATCAGCGGATTTTTAATCGCCTTATCTGCTGCCCCGGCCCTCGACAGGACAGCCCCCGGGGCTGCTTCAATCGAGGTGCCGCGCATATCCATCGAGCAGGCAAACCGGGTGCATGGCAATCCGGATGTGATTTTCATCGATGTCCGCAAGGCAAAGTCATGGTGGCGGAGCACTGCAAAAATCGCCCGTGCAATTCGAGAAGCGCCCGACGCCGTCGAGCAATGGGCCGCCAAATACGATAAAGACCAAACGCTTATATTGTATTGTGCCTGAAAAAATGAAAGAACCAGTGCCCGGGCGGCACGCCATCTCATGGAAAACGGGCACCCAAACGTTTTTGCACTTCAAGGCGGCTGGACAGCCTGGAAAAAAGCCGGCTATCCGACCGAAAAAAAATAAACCCGCTTCTTCTGTAAAGGTTCGGCCTTGCAAAGGGAGCCCTATTGATTTATGATTGTTAAATCAACCTATTATGCATATATGTAAATTATGCAATACGAGAACTGGCGCAATGAGTGGTCTGGATAATCTAATAGCCTTTATCGATAACGGCGGCACGCGTACCGGCTCGGAGCGCCGTCGCTTCGCCAGGATCGAGCATCGACCCGAAAGAAGGTCCCGGTATGATCGCCGCAGCGGTGCCGATCGTAGAAGAATCCTTAACACAAAACGCACGGCGGGTAAGGAACGACGCACGGTATTTAACGACCGACGTTGATAAGGTATCTGAATTACATTTTTATTAGATGGCCTATTGGGGTTGTGTCCATTCAAAGAGCCAAACGGGTAAAATTCAAGTTGCTCCATCCTATCCTCGACGTCTAAAGATCCTCGCGACCATCCTTGTGATCGATTTGCCTTTTGTAACTTTAGACCCTGCATTCGTCTCTTCACAAGAGCCTTAAAATGTTATTGATCAGCGGTTAACATGTTGCCAAAACCATCCAGTATGATTTTTTTCTGAAAAACGATTTCGATAAAATCAGCACGGATAAGCGAAAGCGAGAGACGGCAGGGCTATGCCCCGGGGTGTACACAGCCGGGAGCGGGTGTCAACGGTTTTAGGGTATGAGCCGTCCATTGATTCAAACCAAAGATCAGTGTGCCGGTGCCATGCTGCAGGATGCCGTGAAGCTATCAGCACCCGTTTAGCTGCCTGACGGTTAACTGATTGATAAAATTGATCAACAATCAAATGCGGAACCGAACGGTGCTCCAAATCGGTATCCGGATGATACGGCGCCGGCCCCGGGGATTGCTTTACAATGACCAAATGCAGACCAGATAAAAACAAGAATTGCCTGCTGCTCGAAGATAGACCCGATATCAGGCTGGTCAGAACAAATTACTGCGTGCCCGGCGTCATGTCACGCTGCAGCGCCGGTGCGCTTTGGGATGACCAGAAAAAATGCAAATACGCGCGCAAATCATCGGTTCGCCATCGCTGCATGTATTATATCGAATCGATCGGCGGGCATTGCGACTGCGCGGAAGCACAGCGGGAATTGAGAAAATCTGTGGACAAACGGGAGGACTAAACCGACAACCTTCAGTCGACCGGCAAAGCGACACTGTGATCAATAAAAAACCCCCGGGCAGCCCTCACACTACCCGGGGGTGATTTAATTACAGCCATAGTGAATCAAAAAACGTGAATTCAGATCAATATCGGTTACGATGCCCAGTCGTCGTTCACTATGACCATATTGGGCAAGGTTCAGTATCGACCTTGCCCTGCCTGCCCTCAAATGATTATTACCAATGGCCAGCAACAATCATTGACATGCTGAAATTACAATATCACAACATATTGATGACTGTCAAGAAAAAATACTATATGTGGTATATACACCTCGTTTTTCAATTGATTGCCAGGCCTTACAATCGGATCCAATCCGCCGAAAATCGATGGGCAGGTCGACAAATTCGCAGGAATAGCGCATTACGGGCTTTAATCTGTTTATTTTGTGCTTATGGTAATCGTTTGAGTTGATTTTAGCGACGTGCTCCTTGATGCCGACCCGCATTCCGACCAGATAAACCGCTAAATGGTATGGCGGTGCAGCAGGATGAAATCGGTAGGCTGGGATCGAACCAACGACATTCCATCGAGCTCGTTTTTAATGGAAGCGACCTGAAGGGATGCTAAAATTGTGTGACTTTAAGACCGATTTTTGATTCCGTCGTGCGATAATTTTGAAGTTTGTTGTTGCCGCTAAACAAAAAGCGTGTCATTAGTCTTAGAGGCGGAAAAGCAATGAAAAAAAGAATACTAAGAAATTTTACGATTATACTGTTGATGGCGACTTCGACAGGCACGATGGCGGCCGACAATTTAACCGAGCTGGTAAAGTCCATCCAGCCGGCAGTGGCCACGGTTGTCGCTTATGACGTGAACAACAATGTGGCCAATATTGGCTCGGGGTTCTTTATCAACAGGTATGGTCATCTGATTACGAATCATCATGTGCTTGTCGGCAAATTCAGCGCCGAGATCAGAACTGCTGATGGCAGCACTTACCGTGTCAGAACGGTTGTGGCCGAGAGCCAGGAAACCGATTTGATAAAGGTCAGTGTTGATATCCCTTCCGAAAAGGTTCGCTGGTTGTCGGTGAGCGCCGAGGTGCCTCCGGTGGCCCAGCAGGTGGTCGTTGTAGGCAGTCCAATGGGACTGGAGCAATCGGTCAGCGACGGGATAATCTCCTCGGTTCGCGAAATCCCGGGGTTGGGAACTTTTTTTCAGATGTCGGCTCCCATATCTCCCGGATCGAGCGGCAGCCCGGTCGTCAATTTGAAAGGCAAGGTTGTCGGCGTGGCCAGCTTTCAATTTTTGCGCGGACAAAATCTTAATTTTGCTATAGCGAGCAAATCGATCGGCGACCTTAAAGTCAAAGCCGGCGCGCAATCGCTCTCAGAGTGGACCTTCAGCGCCAGCGATCAAAAACCGCGTCTGGCTGCCGAGCTCTGTCGCAAAGGGTATAGCCTTTCGGTAAACGGTCAGGACCAGAAAGCCCTGCAATATTTTAAACTGGCCACCGAAAATGATCCCGGCAGTACCACGGCCTGGTACGGACTCGGCTACTGTTATGCCGGTAAAAATTCTCACACGGAGGCCATTGCGGCATACAAGCAGGCCATCCAAACCAATCCGACCAACGAGGAATCCCATTACCATCTTGGGAATTATTATGATAAAATCGGTCGCTATGATGAGGCCATTGAATCCTTTGAACAGGTCGTTGCCTTAAATTCTGAGTTTGAAGCCGCTTATTTTAAACTCGGCATCATTTACAACAAGATCGGCCGCTATGATGAAGGCCGCCAAGCGTTTGAAAGTGTTCTTCGCATCAATCCGCAGGCGCAAAATGCCTATTACAATATCGGAGTGGCCTACACCAAACTCGGCCGGTACGATCTGGCTGCCACGGCGTATCAAAAAGCCATCGATATCCAGCCCGAATTTCCTGAAGCCCTGTTTAATCTGGGTGTTGTAAACGGCCAGCTCGGCAACGTCAAAGATGAGATGTCGGCCTATAAAATGGCCATCCGAATCAATCCGGATTTTGCGCCCGCTCATTTTGCCATGGGGCAGGCCTATTTGCGGCAGGGAGATAAAACTGCCGCTCTGGATCAATATAAAATCCTGAGAAAATTGGATAACGTACTGGCAGACAAATTATTTGAAAAGATTTACCGCTAGGCCGCACTGAATGGATCAAAAACCGCCTTCCTTAAAACCGCTGCCCAACAATCGGAGTCACAATTGTTTCGGATGCAGCCCGAGTAACCCCTCCGGCCTGCAGATGTCGTTTTTGGCCGGCGATTCAAGCGTGACCTCCCATGTGACCGTCCCCGAGCACCTGTGTGGTTGGGATAACCTGGTGCACGGTGGTGTGCTGAGCACGATCTTAGACGAAATCATGAGCTGGGCCACGATCCATTTGCTCAGGCAAATCCCCATGACGAAATCGATCTGCGTTGATTTCATAAAACCGGTGTATGTCGGTAAGCCGCTGAAAGTTGAGGGCCGGGTGCGGGAAAAAATCGGCCGGCGCGAAGCTCTGTTGGAGGGCAAAATCTTAAACGCAGACGATGTTTGCTGTGTCCGGGCCACCGGAACATTTGCCATCTTTTCACCGGCATTGGCCAAAAGACTCAAGATTACCGATAATAAATCGCTACGCTGGTTCGAGCAGGTGTTCAAGCTCAAGTAAGGTTCTGGGTTCAGGGTCCAAAGGCTCAAGGTTCAGAGGTTGAAGGTGTCAGCATCTTCTGCTGCTGGCTGCCGGCGACAGTGCGCTTTTTTTATGCAGCGGCCTGAATATATGCAATTTGATTCAAAGGGCACTATTAAAAGACGAGGACGAGTAGGAGGACAAGTACGATAAAGCGCATAGACCATCGTCCTCGTCGTCGTCCTCGTACTCGTCCTCGAGAGCTTTAATCTCTAAATTCTCCGATCTCGCAACCCGGAATCTGCGAACTTTACCTGCCGCGTCGACGCTATTGCGAACGCGGGTGAACGTCGATCATTTTTACCACGTGTTCAAATAGACTGTCCTGATTCTGACGCGTCAGTTCAAACAGCTGCACTTCCGGTCTCTTCTTTAACCCGCCAATCAGGCCGCCGCCTTTCAGGGCGATAGTTGCAATCAGGCGCTTGTCGGACTCAAGCACGGCCTTGATGATTTCTGTAAACCGATCGGACAAGCATTCCATCTTGCCGATTTCATCGATCATCACCAGACCGGCCTGCAAAGTTGAAAACGGCAATTTTTTCAAAAATACCTCAAACCCGTTGACATCAACGCCATATTGACCCACCCGATAACCGGTGCGCAAATCCACGTGTGCCAGCGTTCCGATGCGGCCATCCAGGCCGCACAGGCAAAAACCCGTGCGAGATTTGCCCTGCCGGATTTCAGCCGTATAAAAACCGACCGGATTCAGGTGCTGAAATTCATTCACCAGCCGCCGGAAAAGGGTTGTCTTGCCCGAACCCGGAACTCCGGTAATCAGGATGTGTCGGTTACTCATACTCGTTTTTTCCTGTTTATATTACATTCTCCATGTCTGCACCGCAAATACTCAAACTGTTGCGCGTTGCGTGTTGCGCGTTGCGGGTGTCGACAGCTCAGAATCATGAAACTCGTAACACGAAACCCGCAACCCGTACCGGCAAATTAAACCCGATAATCAGGTTCAAGCTCATATAATAGATTTCTCGCATTACATATTGTGAGCTTTAGAGCAGCAGGTGCTCATTCCCCAGCCGCACTCGGGTCA
>JASFIG010000285.1:0-6275 GCA_050122795.1 Desulfobacterales bacterium | reverse complement strand
AAAATTTTGCCCTCATTCTACTGAGATCATCGGCTTGAGCGGCAATTAGACCCAGTTTAGATTATGCTCACAAAAAAAGCGATTCAAGCAACAATCCGTCAAGCTTTGACCCTTTATTTACACGGGTAACCTCCAACAAATGAGTCGTTATGAAAAAGCTATGTGATTTATACATTAAGCGGGCGGGGTTGGTCGGCGTGTTCCACTGCGCCCTTCCCGCTCTCGGCTGGTTTGTGAGTATGCTGCTTTTTGTACCCTACCGCGACGTATATCTACTCCGTCTGGCATTGTGCCTGGTAGTTGGATGCCCGATCGGCGCCTATTTGAACCGATACAGCGTTGACATGTGGCTCATAAAACATCGCAGTGACAAGGGTCCGGCAAGAATTCTTGACGGCACACTGAATGGCGCCGCAGTGGGCATCGGTACGGCTCTGTTGCCGGCACTCGCCGCTTTGATCAGCACAAACCATCCTGAGATGGCCAAAACATTCATCATCGTATCCTATGTCGCCGCTGCTACAGTCGGGGGAATAATCGGTTCCATGTTCGCAGCCGTTGGACGGACATATATTAAGGTGGAGATGAAAGCGTAAAAAAACAGTTTGTATAATGGAAAATGAAGCACCTGTAGATACAGGCAAAACTGAAATCCCTGCGTGGCTTTATACGCTTTTCGCCTGGGTGATGATCGGCCATTTTATTTACATATTGGGCCGATGTTTTTTAAGGGGAACGCCGGCCGACGTGTTCTGGATTTCCCATGTTGGAACGCTCATCGGTGGATTGGGTGCGCTTTTTAGAAGCCGCCTGGTGATTTCCATAGCACTGGTATCTCTCCTGGGACACCATCTGTTCTGGCTTATCGATACCCTGTTATGGATCGTTACCGGAGATTTCCCGTTCGGCACGACAACCTATTTGAAAGATGCAACTTTATGGGACTGGTTGCAATCCTCCAATCATTTTTTTTCCGTACCGGCCCTGCTGTTTTTAGCTTACTGGCTGGGAGGTGTTGAAAGGAATGCCTGGATTTGGTCCACTATCTTATTTGCAACCCTCACATTCATCAGCGCCGCCTGGCTTCCTGCGGAGGCAAATGTCAATTCCGCCCACCGGCTGTGGCCCGGTTTAGAACAGCTGCATTTAGCCCCTCTCGAGCAACTTCCCCGAGGCTGGTATCCCATTATTGTTGTGGCGCTGAACGGGCTCGGCAATTATTTGCCGGCAAATCTACTCCTGCGAGGGCTCTACCATTATCTATTCAAGCTTAAGAAGTAATGTCTACGACAAATACTGCCCTGCAGGCATAACCGCATCGTTAAATTTACCGAAAGGAGCAATCTGCTATCAGGCTGGATCAGCGACAGCTGATCCTGATTCTCTTTTAAATAAAGGTCTACGAAAATACCACAGTACAGAGATCACCCCTAAAATAAAAATAAATTCCGTCACTTCTTCCCAAAAATCCATCCAGACCAAATTGGTGCGATACCCATGAAAAACGATGAATCGCAACAGAGAAAAACCAAAGCAACCCAGTGCTGCCGCAAATATCATTTTCGACAGATGCAAACGATTGCGCTGCCCAAACCGGAGAATCAGAGCTGCGGCTAAAAACAAAACTGAAGCCAACAAAGGAAAATAGCGAAACTCAAATAACTGATAAATGATGGGATGGTTATAGTTATAGGAGGTCCCCCAGATGCTGGTATTGTATGATACGGGATGCAGCTCTGAACTGAGCGGCATCAACGCAACCAACGCAGCGGCGATTCCCGCAAAGATAAGAAATGACTGCAGGCCGCATGCAACCGGCTCGTATTTAATGCAACGGCGGCAAAAAATCGTAAATGCACATTTTTTATCGGGTTCTGCAAAGTGAATGGCATACCGGTCGATTCCTTCTATTAAGGCATAGCCGGCGAAACCAAAGCTGAGCAACATACCAAGGCTATGGAAATATTCAAACAAATAGAGGTCATGGTTCTCGGTAAAAAGAAAATTGGCCGCACAAAAATTTTCACCGATAAAGAAGAAAATCATGGACCATTTTAACGCCTTAAGTTCGGGCTCAACTCTTTTCCAGAGGAAAATAAATATACAAAGGGCCAGGATCGTGTAGATCGGTTTGATAAGGAATGCGGTAGCCACCGCAGCAGATTGCTCAAAGAAGGACAAATTCTGAAAGCCAGCCTGGATATTCGAATTTATCGTCGGTGTATTTAAAAGCATAAGAAATACAAAGGCGGGGATCAGACCGAAAATTATAATTAGAAGAATCATGATTAATTTTTCGAATCGAAAAAGCATTCTGGTTTCCTTTTTCTAAATGAACGAAAAACCTGTCAATATTATGGAAAGAAATTCATTGCGGTTGAGGGCGGCGGGCCACGCTAACTATTTGACATTATATGATAATTATCAAAAAATCAAGCCATTTTAGCCTTTAAAAAAGGTCCCTGCAGATCGAATCTTGAACTGTGAATGCGGATTAAAGCCGCTATACCCGTTTTGTATAAATACCATTCAGGCTCTTTTCTCTCCAGGCAATTTTGGTGTAGCATCTGAATGGCTTCTTGAAAATGCGGTTCATTCATTTGCCTTGCCTCTTCCGGACATATTTTAACACATGCAAAGCATATCAGACATTTCCATCTGTCCGTTTCGGTTGCATCAGGAAAGTGTGTGAGGGACGGGGTTGATTTGTTGCGTTTTTATGATCGGTTCAGAGGTTCCCGGCTTCGCCATAGCATGCTTGGGGCTTCGCGCTTAGGGCCTCGTTCCTGGGGCTTTGACCCCACGAGACGTCGCGACAAGTCGCCTTGGCGAGCAGACGCGGCAGGCCACACAGATAGACACGGACAATAAAAAACAAAAAATTTATCCACAGATTAAACAGATTAACGCAGATTATAAAATGAGAAAAATAAAAGGGCGTGCGGTTATGGTGTATTCGATTGGGAATTTTAATTAGCCACCCCGGTGGTATGCTCCTAAAGTAAGGCAGCAAAGCTGCATTCCACGGGGCAGGCACGCCCGTTTTCGCTCTGGCGAGCTTCCATCCCCGCATTAGCATGCTTCTGCCTTCGGTAAAGCACCGATAGCCGGTAAGGTGATTATTTGGGAAAAGCAGGGGCAATCTTGTACTGCGCAATACGGCCTGGAGATCATTATCGGTTTTTACTTGAAGGCCGCCGGATAAATCTGTTAAATGGCTTCATGATCGGTTTATCGCCTGCCAGATGATTCATCTGAACGCACCTTTTGACCATGTTTTGAGATCAGCTGGACAGGATAACACTCGAGTGCCCGGGAGCAACCGCATGGCGGCTGAAATCGGTTTCAGACGAAATATGGGCTTGTTTATGGCTGTCATGATCGGTATTGGCGCCACGATGGGGCCGGGGATTTTTGCCCTGCCGGGGGAGCTGGCGCATATGATCGGCCCGCTGGGCATTTTTGTCTATCTGGCGATGGGTTTTTTGACCGTATTTACGGCCTTAAATTACAGTGAGCTCAGTGCAGCCATACCGTTAGCCGGCGGCGGATATTCCTTTACCAGCAGAACACTCAACAGACCCGTGGCGTTTTTTACGGGTTGGTTTTTCTGGATCGGCAACACGCTTGCCTGTGCGATGTACGCCCTTATTTTTTCCCTGACGATCCGCGCCTACTTTTTACCGGAAGCCAGCATCGCCCTCATCACCCTGATCACCACAGTCGTATTCACGACCATCAACTTAATGGGAATGAAGGAAGCCATTATCGTTATTACCATCATGAATCTGGTGGAATTGGCGGTTCTGGTCGGAGTCGCTGCGCTTGGTTTCACCGATATAGAGCCGCTTAATCTGGAGCCTTTGGCGCCAATGGGATGGGGCCCCTTTGTGCCGGCTATGGCCCTCATCTATATTTCCTATGTCGGGTTCGAACTGATCTCGAATGCGGCAGAAGAGATCATTGAACCGAGCAAGAACATTCCACGCGCGATCTTGATCACTTTAGGCATCAGCACCGCCATCTACGTTTTCGTGGTCGGTGTCATGATGGGCACGGTTAATTATACCGAACTGGCTCAAAGCGACATTCCGTTCATCTTCACTGCCGAGCGGCTTTTCGGCGGTTGGGGGCGTTGGGCCGGCATCACCGCAACGATTATGGCGAGTCTATCCGCGTTCAGTGTGACATTGGGCGCCAGCGCCCGTATTTTATACGCATTGGGGCGCGACAGGCATTTTCCCTATTTTTTCTCCAAACTGCACCCCAGATTCCAAACGCCACACATTGCGCTTTGTATTTGTGCCCTGATCGTGATTATTTTCAGCTCCTCGGGTATCGTTAAATTTGTGGCTTCGCTGAGCGATTTCGGATACCTGATGGGGCTCGGGATAATCAATTATGCGGTCATTCCGCTGCACAAGCGCATGCCGAATTTGAGACGCCCATTTCAAACCCTATTTTTCCCCTGGATACCGATTCTGGGCGTTATTACGACCTGGATGTTCGTTCCGGCATTGGAATTCAGAAGTTTTGTCCTGGGTGGGGTACTGACACTGGTTGGAAGTGCAATATATCTTTTGAACGTCGATAACCGCGCTGAAGTTATTAAATTGGTAAACTTTTTTGTAAAATCGGTGAAAGTGTTTATAAATAGATTAAGGAGAATGCGTATGCGAGTGCTTATCCTCAGTGGCGAAAAACAAGGCCAAAACATAGCGGACCGGCTCCTGGCAAAAGATGAGTATCAGATGATGTTTCGTTCAGCGGAACATCAGGTAACATTTATCGAAGAAGGCGATGCGCTTTGCAAGGAGCTTGAACAACGCTACAATGTTCCCATTTACCAGGGAGACGGCACGAAGAAAGAATTACTAAAACAGGTGGGTCTCGATAATATTGATGTCGTCATTGCTGCCTATGAAGATGATGGTCGAAATGTAATTGCGGCCCTCCAGGCCAGACAGCTAAATCTTGAAAAAGTCATCGCCATTGTCCAAAATAGTGAATACACAAATCTCCTTGAGCAAAACAGCGTGGTGGTCGTAAATGCACCCTGGGCAACGGCAGCTATGGTTGAAAATATTCTGGACAATCCCGTTTTAGCACAACTTTTCGAATTTGGAATCGGAGCAGCAAGTCTTTTGGAAGTGAGCGTACCTGAAGATGCAATTGTAAAGGGAAAGCTCATCCGAGATATTGACATACCCAAAGGGTGTTTGATCGCCGCAATCATCAGAGATGGCCAATTTGTGGTTCCGCGCGGCGCAACATCTATCGAAGTTGACGATCGCGTCATTTTCATCGGACCGGCCTCGGCCATAAAAAAAGCATTTGATACCTTTAAGCTCAAAACGTAAAAGGCCTGAGGTTCCTGGCATCGCTCTCACGGCTGTGGAATGGGAAACGTCCGTCATGTGGCACCTTTGGAGCCAACTCATAGCTCGTTATGGTTCAATTGTTAACTAGTTGAAAAGTCAATTAGGCGATGGATGTCTTTCCTTTTTTGACTATCTAACAAATTGAACATTTGACTATTCACTGATTCAAAACTCAGCACTTAGGCGGTGGGTTTGTTGCCCGCTGCATCCCCATCACCCGCAATCCGCTGATAAACATGCGTAAAATTCTTGAGGTCTAAAACCTTTTGATTCTATCTCCTGTCTTCATAACTCCATTTACCTTGATCAATTGCTTGATGGGGGCACTATGGCATCGTCCTGATTTCATCCGGCAGCAACCAAATGCTTCCGGAGCATTGCCCGCAGTAATTTGTTTGGGATCGCAACGGTTTGTGTTATGTCACTTGCATTCGTTTAAGCGCTTCTGTTGGGTCTGCCTCGATTGCGTCGGCAGTACCGGCTTTTATGTTTTTGGCCTCAAGGATATAGGATAAAATACCATTCCAGAAGCCTGACCCGCCGCTTGCGAGCAATCCCAGGGCTAAATAGCCCCAGATGTTATTTAGCGAGTCTGACAAAACCGCGCTAACCGCCGGTTTGGCCAAAAATGCGGTTATGATACCGCCGCAAAAGGCCAGTACATGAAGGGCAGCTTTTCTGTAACCCTCCTTTTTCGCATCCTCGTATTTGGTATTCAAGCAGGGTATAAAATTCCTTACGATTTCTACCAAGCGTTCAGTCGACACACTCAAAGCCACCAGGAGCGTCACATAATTTGTTAATATCGCAGCTGTATCCATTTTCTCCTCCTTTCAATAATATCGAGGGTCAAATCTTGACGGATTGTTGCTTGAATCGCTTTTTTTGTGAGCA
>JASFIG010000284.1:0-6279 GCA_050122795.1 Desulfobacterales bacterium | reverse complement strand
TTTTCCGCACTGATCGCATTGGGGATTATATTGTAGCGCTGTTTTAAACTCATCCCTGGCTGCCAGATAATCTTCTTTGCCGAACAGATGCAATCCCTGTTGAAAATGCGCTTTTTCCAGATATTCCCGGGTCTGTTTATCATTTGGATTATTTTTGGCAACCGCTTCCAATTTGACAATGGCCTGTTTGTATTTCTTTTGATCATATAAGGCAATGGCTTCTTGACGCAGATTATCGCTATCCATCTGTCGGATCTGATCAATGTATTTCTGGCAGTCGGGGCAGTTGGGATCGTATATCAGAGATGTTTCGAACTCCTTCTCGGCTTTTGTATAGGCCTTATTCTCGAACGATTGCCGTCCCTTTTCACGATAAGCCAGCGACATATAATTGCGTGCCGTTTGATCGGCAGGGTTGACGTTTAAGACCTTGTCGAATTCAGCAATCGCCGCTGTATATTCCTCATTTTCATAGAGCTCCACGCCAAGCTCCCGATAATTTGCCAGTTGATCTTCAGGAGAGACCGGTTTTTCAATGGTCTCGGCCGCTTCTGGCTTCTCTTCCGCTTTTTCAGGCATGGGTGTCGCTTTGGCAGCCACAGCTGCCTCAGTCACTTTCACATCGCCTGCAGCCTGAAACGGAACACCTTCAATTTCAGGAATCTTGAGCTCCTGCCCGACCCTGACGCTGGTTCCATCTTCCAGATTGTTAAACTGGGCGATGACATGGAACTTACTGTAATCGCCGTAGTACTTCATGGCCAGCTTGGAAAGGCTCTCCTCGGGTTGAACGGTATGCATAATATAGCGTTTTACCGCTATAACGTCACCGGACAATTCTTCCGCAGAGGCTCCTTCCTCTGTCTGAATCTTGCCGGGATCGGCCATGATCGGCATGCCTTCAATCACAGGAATCCTGATATCCTGACCGACCTTGACCCGGGTAGGGTCTTCCATTTCATTGTAATCGGCAATCAGATGGAACTTGCGATAATCACCATAATATTGTTCGGCTAGGGTGGAGATGCTCTCATCAGCCTGAATGGTGTGCACGATATATCTTTTGACCTGACCCATGTCTTTGCTCGTGCCCGCCAGTCTCGTTTTGGCTCTGGTGTGCTCGGGATTATAGCGCAGGGCGGTCAGAAATTCCTTGCGTGCCGGTCCATACTGGCCCTTGTTGTAAAATTTAATTCCCTCTCTATAATGCTTTTCGGCCAGCTTGCGCATCTGGGGTTCAAGGGCTGCAATTTTTTCCCGGGCCAGCTGGTTGTCGGGGTCGACGGTCAGCACCAGTTTGTATTGCTTCAACGCCTCGACCAGGTCCCCCTGTTTTTCGAATTGCTGTGCTTTGGCCGTATAGTCTTTGGCAAGGGCCTCCGGGGATTTGCTGCCCATCATGGCGCACCCTGTCAGCAAGGCCAACAAAAAGAAACCGCTGAGAATGCCTGCTTTCATTTTCATGGTTTTCTCACTTTAACGTAAGTGGTTTGAAAGTTTTTAGTCTTGAAATGAAGGTTTTCATATCCTTTTCCAGAATTTGATCTCTTCTCAGGGTCAGTGGATTTGCGAAAAACGGGTTGCCGCCTCTTTTCACGGACATGGCATATTTATAGCCTGCCTGCCGGGCAATCTGAATCGATCGTTGATCATAAAACCCGAACGGATATGCCAAAAAATGGGTGTCCTGTCCTAATTTTCGATCGATGATTTTTTTAGAGCCGTGGAGCTCTTCTTTAACCCTGGCCAGATGCGCCTGTTCGCTCTCACCTTCCTTTGGCTGGGTCAGGTCGCTGTGATTGACCGTGTGTGAACCGATGGTAAAACCATTGGCCTTCATTTCTTTGAGCTGCTTCCAGGTGATGGCCATTTTGGAAACACCCACAAAACTTGTGTAAACAAACAAAGTTGCCTTATACCCGTATTTCTGAAGGATCGGATAGGCAATATTGTATACGGAACGATAGCCATCATCCATGGTGATCAGCACCGACTTTTGGGGCAACCCGCGACGATATTCCAAAAAAGCGGAAAGTTCATCGGCGGCAATTACGTGATATCCGTGTTCCCTCAAATAACGCATTTGACGCTCGAAGGTGCTACGGGGCATACACAGGGGCGAGCTGCAATCTTCAGCAAACCGGTGATAGGTCAGAATGGGAATGGTTTGAAATCCATCGGCACTCAAGCCTCCCAGTTTGCGCTCTTTTAATGGAATAACAACCGCATTGCCCCGCCGAAAGCGAGAATCCGGATTGGCTTCCTCAATAATCCAGGCGTTCTGCGGATCACCCAGAAATTTTTCAGCCAATTCTGCCGGAGATTGATTCCCCTGTAGCTGATAGACAACATAGTCTTCAGAGCGAAAAAGATTCGTATTTGATGTTGGTGCTGTTGATGGGGTGGATGCACAGGCGCTCAAAAATAGCGAGCCTATTGTAAGAAACACAAGAAAGATCAGAATCTGGAAAAAATAAGAATGCCGATTTGCTCGAGCTTTAAAAAGAATATCAGATAACATCGCATCCCTCTGAGACAAAAATCGAGTCTGAAGTGATCTCGACCGTCTGATGTTGTGCCTTCCATCCGGCTGCCTGATATCAAAGCGATGTGCTTCTGATCATTAGGCCGATTTCAGTCCGCTTGTCAAATATAATATCATATTCAACGGAATGGATAAATATGAGATCGTGCTGAAGCCCAATGCCAGACCAAATGCTATAAATTTAAGGCAGTTAATTTACTTGACATTAAATTTTCGCCATAATAATGAATGAACATTGATTGCAATCGCTGCCTATTCAAATCGATCCTCACGAACGACTCAACTCGGCAAAACAGCACCATATTGATCGGATAGCCTGAGGGGGAAACACCGAATGGAATCCATTCGTCAATTGAGCAGCCGCCTGAACTGGCGCTATGTGTTTGTAGGCGTCGTTGTCTGGTGGCTGGTTATGCTGATTGTGTACTCACTCATAAGTCTGCGCGTCAATCACCTCAAAAAACGTCTATCCAAAACAGGCGTCGAGCTGACAACCGAACTGGGCCATCGCGTCAGTCTTCCCCTTTTGGAAAAAGATTCCCAGTCTATCCATCGTCTGTTGACCGAAGCTGCCGGCAAACCCGGTGTCTTTTATGCCTCAGTGGTCGATCATCGCAATAAGGTCGTGGCCTTTACCGGCACCGGTCATCTTATGCCGGATATGACCCCGACAGCCCGGGGCATCGAAACAGTGACCATCCGGGAGGGGGGATTTGCCAGTCATGCCAAAATCGTTAATTTCGTTTCAGACATTACCTATGCCGGGACCAAAATTGGCGAACTATTCATCGGCATGTCAACCCCCGGGGCTGTGGAGACGCGGAAAATATTTGCCATCATCGCCGTTATCAGTGGTATACTACTATTAATTTTGGTCATCCTGATTCGGTATCAATCGATCAAAGAAACATTGACAAAAACATTTCCGGTAAGCGCGTCAACAGCCAAAATCGAAACAGACGCCAGGGGCGCTCAGATTGCTTGCCCGTTGTGTGGAACCCGAAAACCGCTATCGGCAACCCTATTCAAGCAGTCAAACCTGGATGCCCATCTGACAGGCGGCCTTGCGGCGCAAAATGTTAACATGAACCCCGGAGTCGCCAACAGCGACAAAGATGCTCAAACTCACAGCGTAACAGACGATTTGTTGTGGCTCAAACGCCGGATCGTCTTGCGCTGCGCCGATATTATCAAAAAATTGACCGCCTAGCATACCGTTCGGACAGCAAGGAGGTGTTCCATGCTGGTCAATGAAATTGCCACCATGACAGCGGTGAAAGTCAAGGAAATTTCAACGAGCACCTTTACCAAAGTTGTCAGAGGGATGAAACGACTAACCCATTTTAATTTGATTGAACGTAGCCCCAGAAAAGTCACCGTATGTCTGGCTGCGTGGCTTCTGGTCAACATTGCCGGATATCTGCTTTATCATTACGCCTTTCAACAAAAAAATAGCGCCTTTTACCAGCAGGGAATTGCCCAGGCCCGGAGTCTTGAATCCAAAAGCGGTCCCTTTGTCCTGGAAAAGGATATTTTATCGCTTAATGTGGCCATTAAAGAAATACAGAGCATTGAGGACTTGAAATTTGCGGTCATACTGGATCACAAAAACACCATCCTGGCCCACACCAACGCGGAATTGATGAATCAGAAATTCGAACCATTGCTTGACGAAACACCCATCGAACAAAAGGACGGCGTTCAGGTTTTTTCCGCCAAACTGCCTGACAAAACAGGGGTCGTCGGTTTTTTTAAAGTCATTAATTTTTCAGATGTCGAAATCGGCAAAGTCGGCCTTGTTCGATCTATCGCCCGTCTTCACGACAGTCTTAATCAGCTGCGTTTTTTATATGTTTCCGGCGTTTTAGGAACCATCCTGTTGCTCGCTGTAGCTTTATTTGTGATAGATCGCAGCGCCAAAGCGCGGGCCCTTAAAATGGAAGCCGACATCGCCAAGATGGATCGTATCGGACCGTATATGTTGCACCGCAAAGTCGCCCGCGGCGGGATGGCTGAGCTGTTTTTGGCGGATTACGTTCGCGAAGACGGTTTTCGGCGCAAAGTTGCGGTTAAACGAATTTTACCGCATCTTGCGGGAAATCAAAATTTTATTAAAATGTTTACCCGTGAAGCGCGGGTGGCGGCTCTTTTACAACATCCGAACGTCGTTCAAATATTTGATTACGGCAATATTGAAAATGCCTATTTTATCGCTATGGAATTCATCGACGGCAAAAACCTGGGTGAAGTGCTCAAAATCTTGGATCGTGGATTGCCTCCCGATATCGCCGTTTTTATCATGTCACAGATCTGCAAGGGGCTGGATTATTCACACAGCAAAAAGGACGATGCAACCGGTGAACCGTTTAAAATCGTTCATCGCGACATTAGCCCCCAGAATCTACTGATCTCATATCAGGGTGAAGTAAAAATAAGTGATTTCGGAATTTCAAAAGCCAGATCCGAACCCAGTTTAACGCAAGCCGGTGTCGTAAAAGGCAAATTGGCTTACTTATCGCCGGAACAGGCACTCGGAGAGCCGATTGACCACAGGGCCGACATTTACGCCCTTGGGCTGGTATTTTATGAAACACTTTACGGTAAAAGAGTTTACGAATTTAGCAACGAAGTTGAAGCGATTCGGACAATCCCGAGCATGGAGATCGTACCCTTAAAGAACGCGATTCCGGATATTCCGGATGAATTGAACCGCATCGTGATGACATGCCTAGAAAAACAAAAAGAAATGCGGTATCAAAGCGCGGCGGCCGTTCATACCGACCTGCTGTCATTTAAGAAACAGCAGAATTCAGCATTTGGTACTTCCGACCTCGCGGATTTCATGAAGCAATTTTCAAATCAAAAACAGTCAGCCTAAACGCTGTCTAAACAATATCGGAACCCACCCTTATGCTCAAGAAGGTATTCATCGGAAAAACGGATATCGGCCTCAGACGTCAGAATAATGAAGACGTGTTTTTAGTGCGCCCCGAGTACGATTTCTGCCTTGCTGCGGATGGAATGGGAGGTGCAGCTGCCGGGGAAGTGGCCAGTGAAATATTTGCCCAAACAACTCTCGATATTTTTTCGATTAATCCCAATCGCTCAGAAAAAGACACCCTCTATCGGGTTCAAAAAGCCTATCATGCCGCCAATGAAAAAATTCTTGAGCATGTCAGCGCACATCCGGACCACAAAGGCATGGGCTGCACAGCCGAACTTCTGGCATTTTTTGAAGAGAACTTTATTCTCGGTCATATCGGTGACAGCCGCACCTATCGCTTAAGAGACGGCTCGCTGGAACAGCTCACTGAAGACCACACCCTCGTCCAGCAGCAACTTCAAGAAGGGCTGATATCCGAAGACGAGATCAGAAACCATCCCATGCGTCATGTCATCTTTCGTGCTGTTGGTATCAAAGAAGAGGTGACCATCGATCTGCTAAAAGGCAAAACCCATCCTGCCGATCTTTTTCTGCTGTGTTCAGATGGATTATCCGATATGTTGGAGGATGAGCAGATCCGTGATATTTTGTGCGCCGATACCGATCTCGAACGCAAATCCGAGAACCTGATTGAGTCCGCCAAAGCCGCCGGCGGCATTGACAACATTACCGTTGTTCTGGTCGCTATCCCGTAATTTTTTTACACGCCGCCTCATACTTAAACTATCGCAGGTCGAATTATGCCACATACCTTTTTAGAATGGCTTGACGAAAACCAACAGGTCCAGCA
>JASFIG010000283.1:0-6330 GCA_050122795.1 Desulfobacterales bacterium | reverse complement strand
TGAGAATAGACCTGATTTTTGTACAAAAGATTATCAAATTATTGACAAAATCAGAAGCGGTCTCACATCTGCGCCAGAAAGATGAGATTGCATAGCTTCGAGCGCATGATTGCAATACATTCTTATGCAAAGGCGGGGGTGTGCATCCGATGTGCTATCCAAAGTGCCTAATAATGGTTATGGCTGTGCTGAATGCGATTGCCCATTCTGTTGCCGACTGCGAGTTTTGAACATGGGGACGCATGCGACTCTATTTTTGTGATCTGCCTATTGACAGCTGATACGCAGTGATTATTATCTAAACAAAACTTAGACAACAATCAAACAAAAAATATTTGAGTGAAAATAAAGGGAGTTTAAAAATGAAAAGTGCACTGATTATACCGATACTGGCTATATTGTCAGGGATTGCCCTGTTTATCGGCGCCGCTTCGATTGCCAACGCCGGGCACCACGGTCACTCGATGTTTAGCGGCGGCTTGAATGAAATGGACAGTAATAACGATGGTGCAGTCTCTTTTGATGAATATTCCGCCTATCACACTGAAAGATTGCGCTGGGGTTTCAACGCATTGGATACGAACAGTGATGGGTTGATTAGCAGTGATGAATGGGAAACCTTTCTGAAAATGCATGGTGCTGGCGGGCAGTATGGCCATAACCAGCACGAATAAAGTGGTCTGCTATGACGTCAACTGCAGTCTGATTTGCGCCCGTCATATTGACGGGCACATTCTGCAGCGCAAGCATTCATCACGTATGGCTATTGAAGGATTCGGTAACCAATTGTCTGAACAGATATTAAAAGGAGGTAAGTATGTTGACCAGTTCATATTCCCGTTTCAGCGACGATTCAGCATTGACTGGTTATGGCGAACCGAACAGTCGCAACCATTACGGGCATTCGAGTGCAGTTGTTCCATCTGACAGTGTAAAAAAGGTCGTTTCGAGCTCTGGAAAAAATACAGATGCATTTAGGTGCTATTTGGTCGGCATCAGCAAATATAAACTGTTGTCGCGTACTGAAGAGGAGGAACTATCCAAACGGGTCAAAGCGTCAAATGACAAACAGGCGGCCCAGGCGCTGGTTACAGGCAACTTGCGGCTAGTGGTTAAAATCGCGATGGACTACAGGAACCTGTGGATGCAAAATCTGCTGGACCTGATCCAGGAGGGGAATCTCGGACTCATCCGGGCGGTGGAAAAATTTGATCCTGAAAAAAATGTCAAATTTTCCTATTATGCATCTTTCTGGATCAAAGCATACATCATCAAGCATCTGATGGATAACTGGCGATTGGTTAAGATCGGGACAACTCAGGCGCAGCGCAAGCTATTTTTCAAGCTCAAAAATGAAAAACAGAGGCTTAAAGAAGACGGCTTGGAGGTCAGCGCTGAGCTGTTGTCAAAAAGACTGAGTGTGCCCAAAAAAGATGTAGTCGAAATGGACCAACGAATCAGCGGTTGGGACGTCTCCTTGGACGCGCCCGTAGCGGAAGATTCAGATACGGCGCGTGTCGACCTGTTGAAAACGTCTTTCGAGTCGCTGGAAGAAAAAATGTCGCAAAAGCAGCTCAAATCCATACTGCAGAAACACATCCAGAGGTTAAGTAAGGATATGGATTCTCGTGAGCTGCACATTTTTAATCAGCGTATTATTGCGGAAGACCCCAAAACGCTGTCTGAAATCGGAGATACGTACGGGATTTCAAGGGAACGCGTCCGTCAAATACAAAAAAACATTATTAGCAGATTCAGAGATTCGTTTAAGGCGGATTTGCCTGACTATGCTGAATATTTTAAGAGCAGTCCTTTTAACATTGATGTTAGGCATTAGTGAAAGGTGGTGCAAAAATGAGATGGTCGATTAAAATTGGAAAACTGGCGGGTATTGATGTGTTCATTCATTTTACTTTTTTTCTGCTGCTGGCCTGGATTGCTTTTATCTACTACAACCAAAACCAGTCGGTTGCTGCCGCTATGACCGGAATTGCTTTTATTCTTGTCATCTTTGCCTGCGTTGTCCTACATGAGTTGGGTCATGCTTTGACGGCCAGAAAATACGGCATTAAAGCGCGCGACATCATCTTGTTGCCCATCGGCGGCGTAGCTCGCCTTGAGAAAATGCCTGATAAGCCAATGCAAGAGCTGAGCGTAGCCCTGGCCGGTCCGGCGGTGAATGTGATCATTGCCGGGCTGCTTGCAGGATATCTTTATCTTTCAAACAGTTTCACACCACTTGGTCAACTGGCAAGCACTGGTGTCGGCTTTCTCGAGCGAATCATGGCTGTGAATATTTTCCTGGTTGCTTTCAACATGATTCCGGCTTTTCCAATGGACGGCGGGCGTGCTCTGCGAGCGCTGCTTGCAATGCGATTGTCCTACCCGAAAGCAACGCAGTACGCGGCAACCTTAGGTCAGGGCATAGCAGTCATGTTTGGCATCATCGGCCTACTTTATAATCCGCTGTTGATTCTCATCGCCATTTTTGTATGGTTCGGTGCCGCTCAGGAGGCGAAGATAACGCAGATAAAATCAGCATTTAATGGAGTTCCCGTTTCGAATGCGATGCTCACTGACTTTAGAACGCTTGACCGTAACCAGACACTCGAACAGGCCGTAGAGATGACGATAAGCGGAACTCAAAAAGATTTTCCGGTGACGGATAATGGGGAAATATTGGGGATTTTGACTCAGTCTGATTTGCTTAGCGCCCTATCCAATCTCGGTCCGCATGCGTCAGTGTCTGAAGCCATGCAACAGCACTTTATTACCGTCGATTCATACGAAATGATCGAAACTGCGTTCAGCAAGTTAAGCAATTGCAATTGCCATACATTGCCGGTAACGCACAATGATCAACTGGTCGGTCTGTTGACGATGGATCGTCTTGGAGAGTACATGCGAATTCAGGCTGCCTTAAAAAATTAGGTTAAACTGACGCAGCTTTTGGAAGGTGTATCATGCTTAAAATGATGGGTCGGGTCAAAAATAAAAGCATCAGGTTGATCGGCTCCATGCTCAGTAAGGGGATAAGCCTGAAAAAGATGACCCTATGTATTGCGCTGGGTATAACACTGGGCATCTTTCCGGTGCTGGGAATGACGACATTGCTGTGCACGCTGGCTGCCTTCGTTTTTCGGCTCAACCTGCCGGCCATACAGCTGGTTAACTATATGGTATACCCGGTGCAGATCGCTTTGCTGGCACCGTTTTACACCGCCGGCAGCTGGATCTTCAGTCAAGAAGGTCTACGGATATCCGGCGAAAATTTGTTGACAATGATACAAAATGACTTCTGGGGCAGTATGACCAGTCTATGGAATCTAACGCTGCATGCGATTTTCACATGGACGGTCATCTGCCCATTTTTGCTCGTTGGTTTATATGTGACTTTGAAACCGGCGATCAGCGCCGTCAGCACTTATTACAAACGGCGTCCGCACAATCAATAACTGATGAGTTTTGTAAGATGCCTGCGCTTGATAACGCCGCGACCCATTAATTTCGATTTTTCAGAAGGTAATGTGACACCATCCACTCTTGCCCATTACGAAAACCCCATAATTCGGCACAGGCCATAAAAAATATGCGCCAGCGCTGCAACCAACGCTCTGCATTTTGAGGACCGTAGGTTTTTGCCAAAATTGGTAGAATCTCTTCGCGGCGCTTATCCAGATTGGCCAACCACGCCTCGGCGGTCTTCTGGTAATGGGTGCCATTTACCCGCCAGTGCGCCTCAACCCGCAAATGGTCCTGCAGATAGAGCAACAAATCGTCTGAGGGGATCATGCCGCCGGTGAAAAAATGATCGCCCATCCAGTTGTGGCCGTCTTCTTCGAAGACATAGGCAAACCGGCGATGGGTGAATATATGGATAAAACATTTGCCATCTGGTAGGAGCCAGGTGCTGATACGCTCCAAGAGCTTTGGCCAGTTGCGCATGTGCTCAAACATCTCAACCGACACAACGCGATCAAATTTCGTATCGATGTCAAAGTCATTCATATCCACGGTGATGACTTTCAAATTGGGTAACTGCTTTTGCTGGCAGATGGTCCGGATGAAATCCCCTTGGGGCCCGGAATTCGAAACGGTCACAATTTGGCTGGCAGGGTAATTTTCAGCCATCCATACCGACAGCGCCCCCCAACCGCAACCCAGTTCCAGAATGTTCATCCCGTCAGCCAGTTGGGCGCGGTCTGCTGTAATGGCCAGCATACGCGCTTCGGCTTCATCCAACGTTTTCATCTCAACTTCCCAATAACAGCCGCTGTATTTTAAATGCCGACCCAGCACCCGTTTGAAAAAGGCCGGCGGAACTTCATAGTGTTGCGCTTTGGGTTTTTCAACTTGAACCGCAATAGGCCCTCGACGCATATCGGCGATAAATTGCGCCAAAGCGGCCCGCTGGGCTTCAACATCCCCTTTGTCTTCCATTTGCAAACGCTTTTTATCCAAAATTCGAATGCCGTACCGAATAATTGCATCCGGAAACCATCTGCGCTCGGCCAGCTCGGTCAATAGGCTCATAAGTCTTCCTTTCTGGGAAACCAGGGGATAAACGCCGAGGTGCGCCGGATATAGTCGCGGTATCCCGGCCGGGTGTCGACAATGGCTTTTTCCATCAGGGGGATCCCGGTCATCTTCAATAAAACGGCAGTGATGATCAGCGGGCTGATCACCGTCCACCAGCTATTGGGCGTTGACAAAGCGATCAGAAACAGCCCCCACCAGATTAAACTCTCTCCAAAATAATTGGGGTGTCGCGAATAGGCCCACAGTCCACGGTCCATCACTTTGCCCCTGTTGGCGGAATCGGCCTTAAAGCGCGCCAGTTGAAAATCACTGACGGATTCAAAGACGAATCCAACCAGCCAGATGATGAATCCCAGAAAATCAAGCCGGGTCCAATGTGCCGGATGCGGCGACGCCTGACCGTACTGGATGGCCAGTGCGATGACCCACAGAAAGAGAGCTTGCAGCAAAAACACCTTAAACAGGCTAATGATCCAGAAGCGCTCGCCACCGGCCTGGCGCCAGCTGCCATAACGGGGGTCTTCTCCTTTTCCCCAGTTGCGCCAGGTCAAATGTACACTGAGCCGCAACCCCCAGGCAGTTGTGAGCCCAGTCAGCAGAAGTTTGCGCCCGCTATAGCCATCCGTAAGGCCAAAGGTGATCCAGGCAATTAAAACGAATCCCAACCCCCAGAGGCTGTCGACCAGCGTTACATTTTTTGTTGCCAGACTCAGAATCCAGCCGCAAAACATCATGGCGCATACAGCTGCCAGGTTCCAGCCCAGGACTGTAAATAGATTTTCCACTAAAATCGTTCCCCATATTCAATATTAGACAATGATTCGATCCGGTTGTAATGGATCTGCCACTGCTCGGCCGGCCTTGCGCTCGGCAACGGCAGCGCGAATTTGGGTGTGTACGCGACTGCTGATAGGATAGGCCAACACGATGATAAAGGCCAGGATATTACAAACCGAGGGAACTAAAGCGTACAAGATTCGCAATGTCAACTGTACCTGAGCGGTCTGATCCACATTGGGTGTATAGCCTGCCAGTCCAAGTATCGACAAACCGGCGCCCACGCCGATAGCCGCGGCGAATTTTTTGGCAATTGACCACAGGCCAATGTACTGCCCTTCACGTCTTTCTCCGCTCAGCAGCTCATCGTAATCGATGACATCCGCCTGGATGGCCGAGGGCAATGCCAGGGTGGCACCAAAGCCGATGCCAGATAAAAAGACGAGTACTCCATAAATGTTGGCATCACCGGGTCCCAGAAAAAAGACACCGATAAATGCACCGGTGTTTATGGCCATGGAAATCAACCAGGCCGCCTTCTTGCCGATGCGTCGGGAGAGCTTGATCCAAGCGGGTAAAAAAAGGATGCCCGTAACAAAGTAGAGCAGCAGAAACGCATCGGCCAGTTGAGACTGCAAAACATATTCGACATAGTACAAAATCAAAGTTGCCGGCAGATTGCTGCCAATGGCCGCGATGGTGTAAGAAATGATTAAAATGATAAAAGGCCGATTTCGGGCCACATAGCCCAATCCGGCCCAGATACCGGTTGACCGCAATACCCGTCCTGCCTGTTTTTCTTTGATTGCCATCACACACCACCAGCAGGAACCGATTAACAACGGCGCATACAGCACAGCAATCCAAAAAAATTTAGCGCGTTCACCATGGGCATCCCCCGACAGGTTAAAGGCCCATGCGACCAGCGCCGGGGAGCTGGCAGCCATGAGGGTGCCGGCGATAAGAAATCCGTCGCGCATGCCAAAAAGCGAGGTGCGTTCGTGATAGTCGAAG
>JASFIG010000282.1:0-6336 GCA_050122795.1 Desulfobacterales bacterium | reverse complement strand
CGGACCCGGCTCTGATGACCTGTAAAATAGCGCGGGATTCGGGCACGGATCTGATTATATTAGGCTGTCACCAGCTTCCGGCAAAAATGTGCCTCGGACGCATCGACTATATCGGCATGACCATTCTTGAAAAAGCGCCATGTCCGGTAATGCTGGTCCCCCTGTGCGAATGAGAAGATTTCAATAATCTTTTTAGCTTTTTAAGTGAGTACAAGGTCGTGGCATGGACGCCGGAATCGGAGATGACATCACCCCAGAAACCGGCTGCGTGGGTGCGGTTGATAAAGGTAATGCGGGTCTGTGCGGAAGATTGTTGTTCAAGCGTCCACTGAAGCTGCGAATCGGTAATGCGTACGGTGTTTGTTTTGGGCGCAACCCAGGGCGCATGTATGGCCGTGCTACGGACAATCACTTTTTGGGCCGCATGATCGATCGTTGTCTCTACCTGATAGACCACGTCTCGATCAGCAAACGGCCACGGGGTGTCAATGACAACATAAAGCAAAAAATGAAAATCGGCTGAATTTGTATGCGGAATTTTACGGGATTGTATGCATCTGAAAAACCATTTGGGGTATGATGCGATATCCGATAAAAGCGAGGCAACCGCCTCAATTGGGCGATCGACAACACAGGTGCCTTTAACTTCAGATGCGGCCCGGCCTTTTAGAGTGCGGTTATATAACGTCACACCATCATCATCAGAAACCCGATTCCATTCACCGTCCGCCAGAACCGTTATCGGATAGATCACCAACAATAACAAGAAGAATCGTCTTGACATACGTCTGGTTTCAAATCGTCCGTAACGGCTGTGTGGCCAGGTGTTAAAAAGGCCAGAAGTTTTGATCATACCAGATGTCTTCAGTCAGATCCCGGTCGATATCCGCCAGAAAACTTAGGTGCTGGATTTCCCAATTTGCCAGCCAGTCATAGAGCGCTTTTTCATTGGGATCCGTCGCTGCCACAGCGCGTTCGGAATACAATTTGATGGCATTTTCTTCCATGGACATGGCCGCTGCAATCGCAGCGGCTTCATAATCAGCGGCTGATATTTCAGATCGGATATGTTTTGAAAGGATCTGGCCGGCGATATCAGATTGGCAGTCATCGGCCATATTGGTTATATTGAACCGTTGCCCATCCTGATAGGCTTTAAACTGTTCGGACAATATTTTGATGTGATTGTTTTCTTCCTCGGCCATCATTTCAAAAAAACGCTTTACGACCTCACCGGATGCCTGCTGAGCGACTTTTTTGTAAAAAGCCTGTCCGCGTTTTTCCATTAATATGGCACATTTTAGAATCTCAGTTGTCTTGTCGTCCATAAGGGCCCTCCGTTGGTTTCATTTTCACAGATAATGTAAAGCGCACATCAATTAAAAGCAAGCGTCATTTTCAGCGCCCTTCATGGCTGCTGCACCACCTCGTCAAAAAGAGTGACGATGTACATTTCATACCAGCTTTGCAAATTCAATCCGGTGATGAATCCATTATGCCCCCCATGCGGATGGATCAGCAGCGTCAGATGCTCATTCGGCACCAGATCATAAAAATCACTTACCGGGATAATAGGGTCATCGGCAGCCGTTATGACGGTTGTGGGGATTTTGATGTCCGCAACGGCCGAGCCCATGACGGCATAAGCGTTGAAGTAATCCTGCGCCGATTTAAAGTCACTGTATTTTGACAGCAGATAATCGGTAACCGCCTGGATGGTCTTTAAGCGCTCAAGCGCCCTAAAATCGTAAAGTTCCGGAAACAAGGACTGCTTTTTCAATAATGAACGCCGCCATTTGGCCAAAAAGTATCGACGGATAAATGCAATGCCATCGATCGTTTGGGTCGATCTTTTCGGGTTGAGAACTGGACTGATGCTGACGGCATGGCGCAGATTGGCAATGGGGCTTTGAACACACTTTTGCAGAATTCTTAGCACAAAATTCCCACCCAATGAAAATCCAATCAGAAACACCGGGCGGTTTCGAATACTATCGGCCAGTTGCGCAACGGCTTCATAAACCTCTTCAAGCAAGACGGCGTAGAATATTCCGCTATTCAAATGGTGACTGGGACCATGATCACGATAGTTCAATCTGAACACATCATAGCCATTAAGATAAAGCATCTTGCCGCAACGCAATATGTAAGTTGAATCGGCGCTACCTTCCCAGCCGGATAATAAAACGGCCAGGCCTTTTGCAGGTTGCACCGGATGCTCGGAATGGTAGCCCAGCAGCGCAGTGCCCACATCGGTTTCAATGATCTTTTCACAGGCAATGGTTCGCATGGGATTGGTGCCCAGTACCCGGATTTTACTGCTGGCAAGAATCGTCTGTAGATGAGGATTTTTTAAAAAAAGCGGTGGTTGATAACCATCGGTAGTCTGCATCGTTATTTCCTTAAATCAATCTGCTGCCTGAAAATAAGTTAACTCCCATTGCCCTGTGCGGGTGTCATGGCGCACAATATACATATCGCCATCATCGCCGCGACATTTAAAATAGCGGTGAGTAGGGTCCAGCCAGCGATCGAGCACCGTTTTAACACGGATTTTGCGAGATTTAAATACAATGGTGCGCGGGGTTTCCTCAGCGCGATACCCGGCATAACAGTGCACCTGAATGGGAATTGTTTTCAAGGGCAGGTGTACGCTCCTGTGTGGCTCAAGCCGTATTCATTTTATGATAGCTCAAGATGACGATCCCGTACGCTGCGATCGCACCCAGTAGAATGAAAACAATACCGAACACCAGAGCCATCTGAGCGGCCACAATTGATGAGAGAACCGACGCACAGCCATTGGCTGACCAGGCGTAGGCCCGTTGGGCAGCGGAGGACAACAAGTCGCGCATACCAATCGTAAACGGCAATCCCATCAAAAATCCAATCGGGCCCAGGACCAACAGGGCCACTGCATATTGCCATATCAGGCCGCAGCCCATCAGCCGTTGAATCAATGGATCCAGTGCAACGGAAGCGACCAGTAACAGCCCGAGTAAACTGTACAAGGCTGTTTTTAGAATTGATTTGCTCTGCTTCTGAGCCCAGGCACCCCCCAGGCTTGAGAATATGAGCACCCCGGCAACCACCACACTAAAACTGATCACCGGATCGGCCCATAACAAAATAAATTTTTTAATAAAAAAGAGCTCGACAAACATAAATCCGGCTCCGATGCCCAAAAAATAGAGCGCCTGCGCGCGGGATGGTTTGCGCGTGCGTTGTTGGACAAAAATGAGCGGCAGCAGCAATAACAGCCCGCTGACCACCATTGCTTCAATCAACACCACCATGACCACAAGTTCGCCGGACATGAGCAGTGCATACAGGCGGCTGCCCAAAGTCTGGTACAGCGCTTTGAGTTTAGGCCATTTCAGGTAGCGGCCCGGGAAAGGGCGATTGTCTGTCTGGGGCCGCACATCCAACAAATAGGATTTGAAATACGCATTTTCCGTTCCCTGACGGTAGGCAGCGGCCAGACGGTTCATTTCGTTAAAATGATAGGGCGCATCGAATTGGTTGAACCGATTGGCCTGATCCGATCTCAGTCCGGCCAGATAGACAAGATCAAAATTGTGCTTGCTCGCAAATGCCTGTAGAGAGGCCCTGCTACGAAACGGCCGTTTGGAGATTAACAGCACAAATGTATCCCAGTTTCGCAAAATCGCCAGATGGCTTGCCGGATCCGGGGCAGCCATTTTTTTTAAGCCCTCGTAGGCAGCTGACCACAACCGCAAGCTATCGGCCGGCGGCAGGAGCAAACGGCGCGGTACAATGATCAGCCCATCCGGTGTTAAGTGATTCAAATATTGATAAAAAGCGTTGCTGGTAAACAGGTGATCCTGGTTGAGGGCCGCCGAGCCCGGAATGGAAGTTCCCCAGTATTCAATATGTATGATATCAAATCGTTCGGACGTATTGGATAAAAAAGAGCGCGGTGGCCGGGCAACGACTTCACGGCCGTAGTGATTTCGGATGATTTCGGCCAGAGATGGGTTTTCGACCACCAGCGTGACATCCTGGATTCCGGCAGCCAGTGCGCAGGCCATAGCAGATCCACCATTTTGCAGAATGATCAGCGCTTTTTGAGCACCCGGATGCAGCTGATAGCCGCTATAGCCAAGCGTAAAGGGCGCAAATCGAATACTGTGCAAGGATTGCGGCATATACAAAACCAATTGATGGTCACCGTCTCTAAATGTAGCTGTCTGGGGTGCCAGGCTTTCGGTGTAGCGCAAACTCAAACCCGGTGCAAAGCGAATATGGGGACTGCTGACCCGATCGATGCGCCCTCTGATGGTATTGACGGTCTGTTCGACGCGGGTATTCGGAAACTGTAAAACCTGGTAAAGGGTTTTATACGATGACGGTTGCACTGCAATCAGATGTTGACCATTGCTGAATACCCATATCAGGCCGGCAGCTGAAATCGCGCCTACCAAAATCATGAAGCAAATCGGCTTCAATCGAGACCTGGCCGCAGACGTCCGGTCAAGAGGCCGCCGAAGCAGAGCGAACGGCACCACCAGCAGGGGCACGAGCGCAAAGACGACGATCAGTTGGCCTTCTTTGAAAAAGGGCAGCAGCAGAGCCGGTGATACAGCCCCACAGGCTGAGCCGCTCATACTGGCAAAGTAAATCAAACCGGTCTGTTGCGGCCTGCTGGTGTATGCGAAGGCGATCAGACCGCCTGAAAAAAAGAATGGCAGGGCCAGAATGATAAAAGCAGCCAGTAGATACAGGCTCTGAGCGGGCTCGACCGGCAATCGAAAATAGTCCAATGGAAGATTGTTGACGGCAACGAAGGCCATCAAGGTGGTTGCGCAATAAAGCGTTACCCAGAGGGCGGCGGATTGTCGGCGGGGTGCCTTCCGGCGCTGCCGGTCGCCTCGGCGGGCATTTAAAATACTCAGAAAGGTGCCGCTGGCGGCAAAGCCAAACAGGGCAATACTGATCACCATAAACGAGAGGTGGTTCCACTGGGTGATCGAAAAGATCCGGGTTAACAGGACCTCAAATGCCAGGGTTGAAAAACCAATCAGGAAAACGGCACTGAGAATCATGGTCAGTCAGGGTGTCGGTTTATTCAGCGCGTGGCCGGTCATGGGCACAAATAGAACGCCGGTAATTTGTTTGACGATCAGATCGTCGCCTTTTTTGGTTACCAGAACAAGGTTCTGATAAGTGAAAGGGTTGCCCAGCGGCAAGGTCAGCCTGCCGCCATCTTTCAGCTGTTTAAGCAATGGTGGTGGAATATGATCGATTGCTGCGGTGATCATGATGGCATCAAAGGGAGCGGCTTGCGGCCATCCAAAATACCCATCGCCATGCCGAGAATGAACATTATCATAACCGAGCATTTCCAATACCTTAATGGCCCGATCATGAAGTTTTTTCTTAATTTCTATTGTATAAACCTGACCCGCCAGTTCTCCTAAAACAGCAGCCTGGTAGCCAGAGCCCGTTCCGATTTCCAGGACGCGATGGTCGGGCTTGAGGCCCAGAATGTCGGTCATCAATGCGACCACATAGGGTTGCGAAATGGTCTGACCTTCGCCGATGGGCAACGGTCGATCGGCATATGCAACCGACAGGAGCCTATCCGGTATAAAACGGTGTCGGAGTACAGCCCGCATGGCGGCCAGAACCCGGGTGTCTGAGATACCCCGGTCTTTGATGGTCGCCTCTACCATCTGGTGCCGGGCTTTGGAGGTAGCAGGCCCATCCGAGACCTTGCCGGCATGTCCGGCAGAACCGATGAGAATGAGCCCCACAAGCGACACAATCAATTTTTGCATAGGTTTCTCCGAATGTTTGTACAGCTGCTATATCATATAAACGGGTTGTTGTCAGGAAGCAACCTGAGGTCATCAACCCTACACGCGTGAGACCCGCCGATAAAAAATAAAACACGGCCAAAGACTAGCTGTTGATTTTTTTCATTTTGATATATAATGGGAATGCATCCATTAATCAAACAATAGCAGTACAACAATAGACCTGTTCGGTATAATGGGTGAAATCATTTTATCGCATTCATTTTCACCCGTTGGTCTTCGCTTGCAGCTTCGCTCTAACAAGCAGGGCGAGCCCGCCAGAGGCGGACAAGCCGGAGGCTTCCATCTGCCGCGTTATTCAGGGCGAAGCATAAATCTCTCTAGCTTGACTTCGGCAGAGCTACATTCGGCCTGCCCTGAAGTGTCTTGCTTATGAGAGCCTCCGACCCGTGCAAAATACAGGTCGGAAAACCCACTTCAAAGAGGAGCAAACAGATGCCACTGTTTGGCAAAAAGAAAAAGGATGGCAAACCACAGCGCGCCCAGGCAGCTGTAT
>JASFIG010000281.1:0-6368 GCA_050122795.1 Desulfobacterales bacterium | reverse complement strand
GTTCCCATTACCCTGGAAAGCGGAAAGAAAACCACCCGGCTCAAAACCGCTGAAGAGATTACCGACGATGATATCGTTGGGATTATCCAGGGCTTGGCTAAATCGGAGCGGGTGGTGCTGGAGGCAAAAGCGGAAGAATCATCTGAATACCTCAGTATGCTCGAACGGTATTTGCCCCGTATGGCGGGCCGCGAAGAAATCATTGCCTGGATTAAAGAAAACATCGACTTCTCTGAATACAAAAACAAAATGCAGGCCATGGGCACCATCATGAAGCATTTCGGCAAGCAGGCGGATGGAAAGATGGTCAATGAGATCTTACAGCAATGGCAATGATATCATCTGAAAAATTTGATCCGTTTACGGATCGAACTGCACGGGATATCCGCAATACGCTATCCGAAGCATTTGTTGCCGCACTGGGTACGAAGAATCCTGATGTATATCTGAATACCGCCCGGCAATGGCTGAAGCAGAACCTATCATCCTTGCATGCCGCCTACATCGATGATCGTCTTTTGCGTTACGAGCAGGTCTTCAATGTCAGCGCAGCAGACGATATCACCGATCCGTTGCAGCAGGCATTGATCATCTGGAACCACGGCCTCTTTTTTGAGTTCCATGATCACCTGGAAGCCATCTGGAAATCTGCAAGCGGAGACAAGCGGCAGGCGTTAAAGGGCCTGATCAAAGCTGCCGGTGTCTATATCCACCTGGAACAGGATCACCAGCAGGCAGCTCAAAGCCTGGCGAGTAAGGCCTATGCGCTTTTGAAGCAATACCGCCATTGCCTGGCGTTTATGGCTAACTCAGAAAGGCTTCTGAATAAACTCAAAACCATTGATCCGGATCCGCCGCAACTGGACATAGCGTCTTTTCGTGATTAAATCCTCCTCTTTGGAAAGGAATATGTATGCCAAACCGACATCTTTCAAAATTTGGGTTCCAAATTGTTTTGTGTGTTTTTGTTCTGCTAGCTGCATTTTGGGCGATGATTTCAGAGTTGCCTGCCAAGACAGTCACCGTTGAGCAAAGCACTAAAAATTGTCTGTGGTCGATTAAGACCCAATCCAATAAAATTTTTTTGCTGGGTTCCATACATGTCCTCAAGCAGGAAACATACCCGCTGGATCCCGCCATCGAAAGGGCCTATGCCGCCAGCGAGCGCATCATCTTTGAGACCGACATTGCGGCCATGCAAGATGCGGCCATGCAGACCAAAATGCTGGAACTGGGGATGTATCCGGCCGGGCAGAACCTGTTTGATAACATTGCGCGCGACACGCGACAACAGCTTGAGAAAAAGATGAGTGCGCTCGGATTACCACTGGAATCATTTTCGCGGTTTAAACCCTGGTTTGTTGCCCTGACCCTGACAACGCTGGAATTGCAGCGCCTGGGCTACAACTCCCAGTATGGAATTGATATGTATTTTTTCGGCAAGGCCCAGAGCGGAGGCAAAGAAATCGGGTTTCTGGAACCGCCCGAGTATCAGATCGATCTGCTGGGCAACATGACCGGCAAGGATCAAAACGACTTTTTGAAGCAGACCCTCAAAGATCTGGAACTGATCGGCGAACTGGCGGGTGATCTGGTGAACAGTTGGAAATCCGGCAATGCCGATAAACTGCATGAGCTGTTACACCGCAGCTTTAAAGATTATCCGAATCTGAATGATCGTCTGCTGATTCAGCGTAACCTAAAATGGGTAAAGGAAGTTGAAGAAGCCATGCGCCAGAATAAAAATGTCCTTTTTGTGGTCGGTGCGGGCCATTTGGTCGGCCCCGAAAGCGTCGTTGATTTGTTGCGCAAGAATGGCCATGAGGTTAAACAACAATAGAAGCGTTTTTATCGGCCCTTCTAATAAATATTGAGGGCTTTATGAAACAAAATGATACCCGGCTTAGCTGGCGGCTGAGGATGCATGAGATCATTTTTGAAGCCGATACGCCGGCCGGAAAATGGTTCGATGTCCTGTTGATCCTGGCCATCCTGACCAGTGTCGTATTGGTTTTACTGGACAGCGTCAGCACCATTCAAAAATCATACGGTCAGATCTTATTGGCCGGCGAGTGGCTTTTTACGGTGCTGTTTACCATTGAATACCTGTTGCGGCTACTGAGCGTTGGGCGGCCGGTTGCTTATGCCACCAGCTTTTACGGTATTGTCGATCTGTTGGCCATTTTGCCCACCTACCTGAGCATTTTTTTCCCCGGGGCCCAGTATCTGCTGGTCATTCGGATATTGCGGGTTCTGCGCATTTTCCGAATTTTGAAACTGGTGCAGTATCTGGGTGAGGCCCGCTTGCTTGTACAGGCATTGCGGGCCAGTCTGCGCAAAATTATCGTTTTTCTGATGACTGTCTTAACGCTGGTAACCATATTCGGTGCCCTTATCTATTTGGTCGAAGATCCTGAAAACGGTTTCACCAGCATACCCAAAAGCATCTACTGGGCAATTGTGACGCTGACCACGGTCGGTTACGGGGACATCTCGCCCCAGACCATCCTGGGCCAGTTGATTTCCTCGGCAATAATGATTATTGGATATGGTATTATTGCCGTTCCGACCGGCATTGTCACGGTTGAATTGGCGCAGGCCTTCAAACGTCAGGTTTCCACCCAGGCCTGTCCGGAGTGCAGCGCCGAAGGACATGACCGGGACGCCAAATTTTGTAAATACTGTGGAGCCAAGCTCTAACACAAATGTCCTTTGTAAACGAACTCAAAAGGTTGCTACACGAACCGGAAAAAATAAACATGTTGAACTCAAATCTCGCATTAATCTATCTGATGCTGGGCGTATTTTGTCTGTTAGCGCTAAACTGCGCCGCTCAGACCCCTTCAACGGAAAAACCGCATCACACCTCTGATGGATTCAGAAACGTTCATGCCTACGAGGAAAATGGATTCGGAGATTTTTTAAGATGGCGCCGCGAACGCGCCAAAATGGATATTCCCGGTCCGGAGCACTATTCCTTTCCACTCGCAGAAAATGATCCAAACTTCTTAAGCCACAACCGAAATCAAAACACCGTGACCTGGGTCGGGCATGCTACCCTGCTGGTACAAATGGGGGGCACCAATATTTTAACTGATCCGCATTTTTCCGAACGCACTTCACCGGTCCAGTGGGCCGGTCCGGAAAGAGTCGCCCCGCTGGGACTGGCATTGGAAGACCTGCCACCCATCGACATCGTTGTGATTTCGCATGACCATTATGATTCCCTGGATGAGCAATCCATCAAAAATCTGCACCAGAGACCGGGCGGGGAAAAAACCCGTTTTTATGTGCCTCTGGGATTAAAGAACTGGTTTGCCGTCCGCGGCATCGAGCAGGTAATTGAAATGGATTGGTGGGACCGTCAGGCCGACGGAGAATTAGAGGTCATCACCGTGCCGGTTCAGCACTGGAGCAAACGCAGCATTTTTTCCAGAAATAAAACCTTATGGGCCGGCTGGGTGATCCGTTCCAATTCTTTTCAATTTATTTTTGTGGGCGACACCGGGTATGCGCCGCATTTTAAGGAAATCGGAGAAAAACTGGGTCCTTTTGATCTGGCCGCCATACCCATCGGTGCATACGAGCCGCGCTGGTTTATGAAGAAACATCATGTGAACCCTGAAGAGTCGGTTCAAATCCACAAAGATCTTCGCTCAAAAAAATCGGTGGCCATCCACTGGGGGACCTTTATCTTAACCGATGAGCCGCTGGATGAACCGCCCCAACGACTGGCCAGCGCTCTGCAGGAAAATCGGATCCCAGCCGAAGATTTTGTAGTGCTGCAGCACGGCCAAACCATCATTCTGGATTGAATTTTATCACACCTGGGCTGCAACCAAACGAACACTTGAAATTGCATTGCGACTTTAAATTTCATATTGCAGGTGAGGCAATGCGGTTGGTTGGTGGCTTTTGACTTTAATTATATGGACAAAACAAAATTATCGGTCTAAGATGCGTAGCGGTCAGGGGAAAACGGCTACGGTCAAATGCCGCGGTTTTTGGATATAACTGATTGGGACACAGAAAGGGTGTATGATGCTTTATCTTGGTAAATTTTTGCACATGACCAACCAGCAGGCCGAAGATGAATCGGAAAGAAGACATGGAGAGTTCAATCTGATCGTTGAGGCTGAAGACAGCCAGGCGGCACTTGAACTGTTTAAAGCGCGCATCATCGAATCGCGCCAAAAAAGTGATTTATTTGAAGGTGACTGTGCAATCTATATTGTCCATCTTCTGGAACTGGATGAATTTCCCAGCGAACGCGCACGCATGCTATACTACAAATCCGTTGCCGGTGATCCGATCATGCCCTATATCAGTTGCTCGACGCCGAACGGCGCTACCGACGGATGTCGGATTCTAAACTGGATGAAAAACAGGCCGGAAATCGACGGTGAAGATGCCAATCTATTTGTCGAATTCCATTCGAGCAATGGCTGATTGTAGCTGAAAATATGATTAAGCGCCGCTCTGAATTTTTATCTGTCCACATCGACCTGATGCCAACCGGGAAATTATTCTGGCAGCGCCTGCTGTGTTGTGCGGCCTGCAAAAACTCTAAAAAATCAATAGCGTCGTGAGCTGAGAAATAAAATCACCAGCAACCCCTCTGTTTGGCGGCAACCTTTTGTAGAGAAATTTTGTTGCCCCAACGGCGTCATTGTGACGTTTTCTCGAACCTCTTCACATTTGCTCCGTTTTTATTTTTTCCAAAAATTCTTCTTGACTAAGCTACCACATTGTGGGATAAATCTGCATCCCGTTCGCGTAAGATGATTTACCATTTTCCAAGATGACAGCTGCGCATAACCACCGACTACCTATTTAATTTCCTCCTGCTGGCCATCCAGTTGTGCTTTAAAGGCCTTTTCGGATTCATATGAATTTAGCATCATTAGCATCATGAAAACAACATTGATTCAGGAAGATACCCAATTTAAGCGACGTGCCTTCATCAAGACGGCAGCGTTATTCGGTTTTGCGGTCGCCCTTTCTGGAATTCCACTGGCCAGTTTTTTCATTTCGCCGGCGCTAAAAAAAGGTACCGGAAAGTGGGTGGATTTCGGTGCCGCCGAAGACTTAACTTTAGGAAGCATTGAGATGCTATCCTATGAATTTATGGTTAAAGATGGCTGGCAGGTTTTGCCCCAGCGCGGATTTGTGTGGGCCAAGACCGAGTCGGCCGGCAACATCCATATCTTCTCATCCACCTGCACGCATTTAGCCTGCAACATAATCTGGCGGGAAGACGAAAAAATATTTGAGTGTCCCTGCCATTCAGGTCGTTTTGATATCGATGGTCGGCCGATTGCCGGTCCACCGACCAAGCCCTTATCGGTTTTGAAGCATAAAATTGAAGATGAAAACCTCTTGGTCTATTTGACCTTTTAACTTCAACCCGAACACAAAGGAGGGATTATGAGTGGAAAAGCGATAATGAGCCTAATCATTTGTCTGATGGTAATCGGCAGTGGAATGTTTATGGGTGCAGATAAAGTCGGCGCTGCGGCCAAACAAACGGTCACGGCCGCGAAAGTAAAAAATGCACCCGCCGGTCTGGAGGATCCGGCCTGGCAAAAAGCCAAAGCCGTAGAGGTTCCATTCGAGGGTAAAGAAAAATTTGCAGGGCAAAAAAGCGCCGTAACCACAAAGGCTGTCTATACCGACGAGGGAATTTATTTCAAGTTTGACTGGAAAGACGCCACTAAAAGCGTGACCAAAGGAGCCTGGAAATTCGATGGCCAGAAATGGTCACACCAGGAGGGCAATGAGGATCGGATCTCCCTATTGTTTGAGATCGAACGCATCGATAAATTTGCGACCAAAGGTTGTGCGGTTGTCTGCCACGTGCCGGCCGGAAAAACAGCAAAAGATGGCAAGTTTGGAACGATATCAGCGGCTGAAAAAGGTGATTTGTGGCACTGGAAGGCTGCCCGGTCTGATCCGGCCGGATTCGCTGATGATACCTGGTTGACCCAGATCAGTGAAGAAAAAGGTGGCCGCAAGAGCGATGCCGGCACAGGGGGCGACCAGAAAAACATGACCGCCGATAAATCCAAACCGATGTATATGCCGGCGCCCGGCAAAAAGCTTGCGGCCGGCGACGTCCTGTTGGTCGCGCACGCGGTCGAAATTAAGGATTACACCGGATTTAAAGCCGGTGATACACTTACCTACCGCATGCCCAAAATGCCCGAAGGCTCGCGTGCTGATATCAAAGCGATCAGCCGTCATGCCGACGGTGGCTGGTCGGTGATTTTATATCGCAAGCTGGATACCGGAAACGATGACGATGTGGCATTTAATCCACGCAAAAAATACAATTTTGCCATGGCACTGTTCGACGATTCAGGCGATGA
>JASFIG010000280.1:0-6384 GCA_050122795.1 Desulfobacterales bacterium | reverse complement strand
ATTCTTCTTGAAAAACCAAAAATATAAGCATAGGAAATATTTATAGATTTGGCAGCATAGCGTTTTTTGGTAATATCGATTATGAACTGTATACCGAACACGCTTGAATGCCAATAGTCTTAATTTAAAAATGGAAAAATACAATATGAAAAGCCGTTGTTATTATATCTGTTTCGGATGTGTCGCTGTTACCCTTTTTCTTCTGCAGCCGCTGCTGCCTGTCAAACATAGTGGCAACGCCCTTGCCGCCCAGTTGGAGCTTTTTCAGGCGCTGATGGCAGAAGATATTTTTTCCAACGCCCCCCGCAATCCGACGGCTGTTTTCTCCATCAAACAAAAGAAAGCCTTTTGTTTTACGTCATTCAGTCAGGTGCCGCAAAAATTGATTATCTACCATAACTGGTATCATCGCGATGTGCCCAGCGCCAAAATTCGGCTAACCCTCAAGCCGCCCCGCTGGTCAACATACAGCAGCATCGAGCTCAACAAAACTGATATCGGACCCTGGCGGGTGGAAATCACCGATGAAACCGGCGAGGTCCTGGAAATTATAAGATTTAGTGTTACGGAATGATCGTAATGGAAAATGTTTTTCTATTCATATCCACCATTCGCTGGCAGGACGTTGTTGATATCAGCGTAAACAGCTATATTCTTTTCCGCTTTTACGTTCTTTTTCGGGGCACCAATGTTTTCCGGGTCCTCATCGGCATGACCGTTCTGTGGTTTCTGCAACGCATCGCCGTCTCTTTGGGGCTTATCGTTACCAGCTGGGTCGTGCAGGGCATCGTGGCGGTCGGAGCCATTATCATTATTGTGGTCTTTCGCAATGAAATTCGCCGGGTATTGCAGGCCAAGAATTTAAAGTCCATTCTCTGGGGGCTGTCTTACAAGACGGCCACGACACCGACCGAAATTATTGCCGAAACCGTATTTCAGATGGCCGACCGCAAATGCGGCGCCCTGATCGTTTTTCCGGGCAAGGAAGATCTGAGTGGCGCGGTGCAGGGCGGTACGCCCTGGAAAGGCCTGATCACAAAAGAAATGATTGCCAGTATCTTTTGGCCCGATAATCCGGTGCACGATGGAGCCGCCATTGTTCAGGGAGATCAGATAACGGTTGTGGGTGCCATCCTGCCGTTATCAGAGCGTGAGGATATGCCCTCCTATTATGGCACCCGGCATCGCGCAGCACTGGGGCTGGCCGAAGCATCCGATGCCCTGGTCATTGTTGTCTCGGAGGAAAGGGGCGACGTGCTGGTTGCCAAAGGCAACCGCTTGCGCGAAATCAAACAGAAACAGACGCTGGAAAAAAACATACAGGAGCATGTGGGCATCGCTGCCGTTGACAAAAGGGCCGCTCGTAAAGAAGGTCTTGAAATCGCATCTGCGGCGATGCTGTCCATCCTGTTTATCACCGGCATCTGGTTCAGTGTTTCCAGGGGACAGGATACGCTGGTATCTTTAGATATCCCGGTCGATTATACCAATCGGACAGCCGGTACCGAAATTGTTGATACGTCGGTAAAATCCGTTAGTCTGGTGTTAAGCGGGTCGGGTGCTCTGGTTAAATCCATCACACCGGATCAGATCGGCGTCCGGCTGGATTTAAGCAAAACCAGCGTTGGACGCAACACCTTTACGATTACTTCTGAAAACATTTCGTTGCCGCCCGGAATTGTGCTGCGTGAAGTAACGCCTTCTGAAATCGATGTTTTAATCGATGAGACCATCGAAAAAGAATTGCCGGTCCAGATCGATTGGGTTGGCAAACTTGCCGACAATCTCATTTTGGTGGATGCGGTAACCGATCCGACCGCTGTTAAGATCGCCGGCAGCAAACGCATCCTTGGAGAAATCAAAACAATCTACACCGAAAAAGTGCTGCTCGACAAATTAAGTGGTAGAGGCGATTTATCGGCCAACCTGGTTTTGAGTCCGGCATCTTTGAAAATGGCTCCCGGCTTCAAGGATGAGGTTACGATTCAATATGTGATTCGAGAAAGAGAATAGTTTGAATGTGGAATGCGGAATGCGGATTTTAGAAAATGAGGTCTTGATTGATGACTGTTCCTTTTTTGATGACGGCTGCAGTGTTTTGCGTGTTTTTGATTGATACCCCGCCCTGGATGATCACCCCGCTTTCAAAATAGACATCGCCTTCTATACTCAGAGATTCACAGTTCACCAGAGAGGGCAGCCCTTCCTCAAAGCGTTGCTCGAGAAGATCTATTTTACCATAAAATTCCGGGTCCAGTTTTATCTTGACGGTTTCCGGTTTTCCGGCCGGGCTGCGCTCCGGGTTCAGGCGAAGCTGATAATTTTCCTTGAGGATATAACAATCTGAACGCAGCGCCAGCAGATCATTGCAGGATTTGACCGGGAAAAATCGAGATCGGGGCACCTGCACGGCGGTGGCGCCATCAAAGAGTGAAATAGCGGCGCCCATGGCCGTTTCAACCTGGTATACAGCCGGGCTGTTCTCATTTCTGGGATCCACTGTTTTGGGATTAAGGATCATGGGCAGATGGAGCGTATGTTGTTTTTCAAACAACGTCGACAACGCTTCCAGATTAATCCAGATATTATTGGTATTGAAAAATCGGTAGCGGGTAATATCCTGAAAGGCGCTTATTTCATCTTTGGGACATTGGGCGGCTTCGCGCAAAATCAGACGACCGTTGCGGTGCCTGGCCAGATGGCCGCCTTTGATATCCGCAGGCGTTTTTTCGGCCACCTCCATCATGAACGGGAACTGGTGTTCGGCAAAATAACCCAGCAGCCCTGAGTCCATCTGTGCGCCGAGATTATCCAGATTGTGGATAAAGGCATACCGAATCCCGTCTTTTAGCAGGCGGGCCAGCATGCCGGAAGTATGCAGCGCGGTGAACACATCACCGTGTCCGGGCGGATTCCATTCCAGTTCCGGATGGCCCGGCCATGTGGCCGGCTGCAGATCTGTTTGCTGGATTTTTGGAAACTTATGCTGGATAAATTGAAGCGGTGCCCGAGGGGGATTCACTCGGGCTAAGGCCTCGCGGGTTGCAGCATGGGTATTAAAACTGTTCATTAATGCCAGCCGGACCCCATTGTGATCAGCCTGTTGCAAAATGATTTCAAGAAAATTCTTTCCGTTTTTGGCTTCTATCAGGGATTTGGGCCCGGTTAGCCCCATGGTTGTTCCCAGCCCGCCATTCAAAACAATTCTGACACATTGTTGCAGGACCTGCCGGCCGGCGGCAGCGTATTTTTTCAAACGATCAAAATCTTGAATATCCTCAAGAGCTACCGGTTGAATCTCGCGATCATAGAGCAGGCCGGTTTCGCCGCTGAGCACCTGATGGTAGTAATAAGCAAACGTATCGATAACCAGCGGCTGCAGACCTTCATTTTGCATCTTTTCAACAAATGCGGCCAGATGGCCTTCAGGTTCCAACTTGGGCATTTAAGTCTCCATATCAAAAGGTTCAGGGTTCAACGTTCAGAGGTTCAAAGGTTTATTTTCAATGTATTAAAAATAGAATGTCATACTAACCGGTGACCCGCAGAAAAGAACTCAATAGAATCGATGATGCAATACTAAAAATGCAGAACCTATGAACCTTAAAACCCTGAACCACTGAACCTATGTAACAGAAACGATCCACCCCAGCGGATCTTCGGCCTTGCCATATTGAATGTCGGTGATGGCATTGTAGTATTTGAGGGCAACCGGGCCGACCTCGCCGCCGGAAATAGAAATCACCTGCTCCCCGTATTTGATTTCGCCGACCGGTGAAATGACTGCTGCGGTCCCGGAGCCGAAAACTTCCTGCAGTTTTCCGTCGGCGTGCGCCTGCATCAGTTCGTCGATACTGATTTTTTTCTCCGATACCTTATCGTTCCAGTGTTTGGCCAGCCGGATCACAGAATCCCGGGTGATTCCCGGCAGGATACTGCCGTTTAGCTCAGGGGTGACGATTTCATCGTCTATTACAAAAAAGATGTTCATTGAACCGACTTCTTCCAGATATTTTTGCTCAACGCCATCCAGCCACAGCACCTGCGAGTATCCATCTTTATGGGCTTTTTCACCGGCCAGGATACTGGCGGCATAATTGCCGGGCGTTTTGGCTTCACCCACCCCGCCGCGCACCGCCCGGACGTATTCATGGGTGACCTGAATTTTAACCGGATTAAAACCTTCCGGATAATAAGCGCCCACCGGCGACAGGATGATAAAAAAACGATAGGTATGTGAAGCGCGAACGCCCAGATAGGGGTCCATGGCAATCAGGGTCGGTCGGATGTAAAGTGATGTTTCCGGCGCACCCGGAACCCAGTCCTTTTCCATCGTGAGCAACTGCTTGAGTGCATCGAGGACAAATTCCTCGTCGAGTTCAGGCATGCACAGCCGCCGGCAGGACCGATTCAAGCGTTTAAAATTTTCCTGAGGCCTGAAAAGCTGGATGCTGCCCGATTGTGTGCGGTAGGCTTTGAGCCCTTCAAAAGCGCCCTGGGCATAATGCAAAAACATGGTGGATGGATCCAATGCCATAGGGCCATAGGGCTCGATGCGAGCTGAATGCCAGCCCTTATCCGGTGCGTAATCCATGATAAACATATAATCTGTGAACAGGGTCCCAAACCCCAGTTTGGATTCATCCGGCTTTTCTTTTAATTGTGCTGATTGTGTAACGGTCACTTCCATGGAATCCTCCTCGCTCATTCAAAAATTTATCTGACATGTTCTGAGCTTTATCTTCATGATTTTATGGATATAGTATATTCAGGTGATAAATCAAGAAATATGTTCTTTTCATTACTCAAAGAGGTTCAAAGGTTCAGCGTTCAAAGGTTCTGGGATTCTGATTCTTGAATTTAGTCGATTCGTTAATTGGTCAAATGGTCAAATAGTTTAAAAAGATTAAATCCTCTGGCTATTTGACTATTAAACCAATCAACTGATTAACCTCTGAACCCCGAACCCTGCTTGCCGCGGCGTAGCTCGTTAGAGCGAAGACGGGAACCCCGAACCTGGTGATTGACATCAGGCGCCACCTCGGATATAAGCGGGCTTTTAGATTTCAACGTTGGCGCTTGGCGACATTGCGTTGAGGAAAGGAATTTACATGAGCGATACCGAACGAATGGCCAATGTCGAGCCGGTTCGGCTTGGCCCTGAAAGTCAATTTAAATTCAAATGTCACCCGGGCGTTAAATGCTTTACCGAATGCTGCCGGGATATTAATATCATCCTGACGCCCTATGACATTATCCAGTTGAAAAACAAACTGCAGCTGACATCCGAGGAATTTCTGGCCATTTATACCGAGCCGCAGATGCTTGAAAAAACCGGATTGCCGGTCATTACGCTAAAGTTCCTTGAAGACGAGGAAGACGATTCCGACAGCAAACATTGCCCCTTTGTCAGAGAAAACGGCTGCCTGGTGTATGACAACCGGCCAACCACCTGCCGCTATTACCCGTTGGGGGTGGCGTCGCTGAGCCACAAAGAAGATGCCGATGGAGAAGAGTTTTATTTTTTTGTGCATGAACCGCACTGTCTGGGGTTTAAAGAAGAAAAACTCTGGACGGTCAAAGAATTTCGCAAAGACCAGGGAGTTGATATTCACGATGAAATCAATGCGGAGTGGACCGATTTGCTGGTGCGCAAACGATCTTTCCCGCCCAATATGCAACTAACCGAGCAGACGAAAAATATGTTTTTTCTGGTGAGTTACAACATCGACAAATTCAGGGAATTTGTTTTCGAAAGTTCGTTCCTGGATCGCTATGCGGTTGAAGAATCTGTCCTTAAGCGGATCAAAAATGACGAAATCGAGCTGCTCAAATTTGGCCTGACCTGGCTCAAATGGCTGCTGTTCAAGGAAGGCGATTTCAAACTGAAGCACGGGCCAGGCGAGGCGGAACAGTAAACAACTGACCGAAACGAGCGGCGCTTAAATGCGGATGTTACCACGAAAGCGCGAAATAATAAAACCACGAAAAAAGAAATATAAAAATTTCGTGCTTTCTGCATTTCGTGTTTTCGTGGTTAATTTATTTTAAATTTGAACAGATATCGAAAATCAATATTGCTGATAGGCCAACCCCTCCCAGTACTTCTCATTTTCCAGGCGCTCGCTGATATCCACTTTAAAAAAGTCGGCCACCGGCTGTAGAATTTCAGGTGCCGTTGTTTGTACCTTGCGCACGGCGTCCAATACGGTCTGTAGGGCGTTCGGCGTCAATTTGCCCAGAGGCTGCCGGCACATCCCCGACGGCATCCCCAATATGGACATCAGCGCCTTGTATGCCAGCGGGTTTCTGGCACGGAAAGACACCTCGCCATACGGTGTCTGCTCGGTTGTTTTTACCGTTACCAGATTGAAAAGCAGCTCC
>JASFIG010000279.1:0-6492 GCA_050122795.1 Desulfobacterales bacterium | reverse complement strand
AAGATCGCAGAATTGGCTCAAATTATTTTCGTCGGGCTGGACATGCGTCCCATCGAAGAGGCTCGTAAAGAAGATGTGCGGCACGCCGTTATCATGGGCGCCATTTTACTGCTGGTGGGCTTTGCCGGATTCACGCTGCTGTTTTTAGTTCAAAGTTATCGGACCACCCGCACTTCCCTTTCCAGAATAAAGGCCTTTTCAGACAATGTTGTTGAAAATGTTCCCATCGGTTTATTGGCCCTGGACCACCAGGGTAAAATTGCCGCTTTCAACAGGGGGGCGGAGGCGATCCTGCAGTGCTCGGCTCCGGAAGTCATGGGGCAGGCGGCTTCAAATTGTCTTCCCGCAGAGCTTCTGAAAGAAATAAACCATTCCCAAACCCACGATGACATTATCGAAAAAGAAATTGAATATACGACTGCCGAGGGAAAAACGATCCCCCTGGAAATCGGGGCCAGCAGCATTAAGGATGAAAATAATGATTTTGTGGGCAATGTTCTGCTGTTTAAAGATTTATCCGAGGTGCGCGCACTCAGGCAGGAAATTGCCCGCAGCCAGCGTCTGGCGACGGTCGGCAGATTGGCGGCCGGGGTGGCACATGAAATCCGAAACCCGTTGAGTTCGATTAAAGGATTCGCCACCTATTTCAAAGAAAGGTATCCCGATCGACCGCAGGATCAACAGACCGCGACGATTATGATTCAGGAAGTCGACCGTCTCAACCGGGTTGTCGGGCAACTGCTGGAATTTTCTAGCCCCATTGTGATTAAGCCGCAGAAAGTTTCGCTACCGTCCTTCGTCGCAGATTCCATCAAGCTGATTGAAGACCGGGCCACCCAGAAAAATATATCGATCCATATCCGGAATAATGCCCGTGTTGATGACGCCCGCATCGATCCCGATCGCCTCAATCAGGTTCTTTTAAACCTGTATTTGAATGCAGTTGACTCGATGGAAAGTGGCGGCGAATTGAGAGTGGAAATTTCCGCCGATGGGCAAGACCGCGATATCGTCATTCAGGTTTCAGACACCGGCAGTGGGATCAGTTCGGAGGATAAAACCAAAATCTTTGAACCCTACTTTACCACAAAATCAACTGGCACCGGCTTGGGGTTGGCGATTGCTCACAATATCATAGAAGCAATGGGTGGTAAAATAACGGTTAAAAGCGAAAAGCGCGTCGGAACCACCTTTACTGTTGCCGTGCCGAATTCGGAAGAATACCCACATGAAAAATAAACAACATACCGTCTTGATTGTAGATGACGACAGTGCCCATCGCACGATGCTAAAGACCTTGATCAGCGGCTGGGGCTATGCCGTCACAGAAGCAGATGACGGGTCGACCGCCATCGAAGAGGTGAAGGCATCTTCATTTGATCTGGTTTTAATGGATGTTCGCATGGTCAAGGTTTCCGGTCTGGAAGCCTTAAAAGCCATCAAATCGATTAATCCGGCCATTCCGGTGATTATCATGACCGCCTACTCATCGGTCGAAACTGCGGTCCAAGCATTAAAGCAGGGCGCGCACGATTACCTGACCAAACCGCTCGATTTTGACAAACTGCGCCTGACCATCGAGCGGTCTATGGAGCATACCCGGCTCAAGGAAGAGAACCGGCTGCTGCGCCAAACACTCGGTCAGCAATTTGACAGCCAAAACATTGTTGGTAAGAGCCCGGCCATGTTAAAGCTCCTGGAAACCGTGGCTCAGGTTGCAGCGTCTGAAGCCACCGTTCTCATCTCAGGTGACTCCGGCAGCGGCAAAGAGTTGATCGCCGGCGCCATTCATTTTAACAGCCTGCGAAAAGACGGCCCTTTTGTTAAGATTAATTGTGCTGCCATTACGGAAACGCTTCTGGAATCAGAACTCTTCGGCCACGAGAAAGGCGCCTTTACCGGAGCCGACCGTCGCAAAGACGGGCGCTTTTCCCAGGCCCATGGCGGCACGCTGCTTCTCGACGAAGTCAGCGAAATGTCGCTCATGATGCAGGTAAAATTACTGCGGGCCCTGCAGGAAAGGGAATTTAACCGCGTGGGCGGTGAAGATACCATTCATGTTGACGTACGCGTGATTGCCGCCACCAACCAAAATCTCAAGGAGCAAATCCATAAAGGCGCGTTTCGCGAAGACCTTTACTACCGCTTGAATGTGGTCGAACTGGAAGTGCCGCCATTATCGGATAGAAAAGAAGATATACCCCTGCTGGCCCAGCACTTTCTTGAAACGTTTGCCGCCAAGAATCGCAAGGAGATCAAGGGATTCACACCCGGAGCGATGGACCATTTAATCCGCTATGATTGGCCGGGAAATGTTCGTGAATTGATGAATGCGATCGAGCGCGCCGTTGTTCTGACCCGCACAAACTATCTGGATGTCGCCGATTTTCCGTTATTGCAAGACGCGATGCCCCAAAATGATCAAGACGCCGCCGATTCAGTCGCGCTTTGCATGAAAGGGGATCTGCCGCTGGAGGAAGTCGAAAAGGCCGCCATCCTAAAAACCCTGGAAGCTGCCGGAGGCAACAAAAGCGAGACCGCCCGCCGCCTGGGCATCACGCGTAAGACCCTGCATAAAAAGCTCAAAGCATATGGGGTAATGCCGTAGGGACAGAGGTCAGAGGTCAGAGGTCAGATGACAAAAAGCTGAAAGCAGAAAAGGTGCTTCATCGCCGAGTTTTATTCAACGGCCCTTTTCCCTCCTCCTGCTGTTATCTGTCCTCTGTCCTCTGTTTCCTGACTTCTGACGCTTTGATTGTAAACCTTTACAAGAATGACGGCGTCCTTATTTTAAAGCAAATTCAAAAGCATATTGAGAGGAAGAAGATGGATCAGGCAAATTTTCATATCGTTCGTTGTTCGGAATGCGGAGCGGCCAATCGCATACCGGCCGAAAAGACCGGCACGGCTGCCAAATGCGGTAAATGCCACGCGCTCCTGCCAACCGAAAAAAGCAAAACCGCTGCAGCCGAAGCCGTCAAGATGCGCTGCACGGAATGCGGGGCCAAAAATAAAATCCCGGCCGATAAAATCGATGCCGGCGCCAGGTGCGGCAAGTGCGGCGCTGCGCTAAACACCGATGCGCTATATGAGCCCCAGCCGCTGATGGTTAGCGACAGCAATTTTGAGGACAAAGTGATGAAGTCCCCGCTGCCGGTGCTGCTGTTTGCCTGGGCGCCCTGGTGCCCGACTTGCGGGGCCGTCACGCCCATCATCGATGAATTTGCGGCCCAGGCCAAGGGCAAGGTTCGCGTGGGCAAGATGAACGTTGACGCCAATCCCATGCTGGCAAACAAATACAACATCATGAGCGTGCCCTTTCTGTTTATTTTCGATAACGGCCAGATGAAAGAAAGCATGCCCGGGGGGCTTCAGCAGCATGAGCTGATGTTAAAAATGTCCAAGTACATCTAAAAACCTTCATATTTTGCCCGATGGCTGGTTTGCTTTTTAAGGTAAGTGCCTAAAATGCCTAAAGTGAGCTAAAATGACTAAAATTTAGGTGGCGCTTCGCTCCATCATTTTAATAAGATAGAATTCCACAACTTTAGTCACTTTAGATCACTTCTCACTTTAGTCACTTTTTTGAGCGCTTGGCATTCTATTTAGGATTTCGTGCTTTTAAATTTTCGTGTTTTCGTGGTTAAAAGATATTCAAATGACATCGGAAAATAAACATAAGCAGATTGCAGATAAAATTATTGATATTCTGCAAAATGGGGCGAGTATTAACGCGGATACACAGCATTATATCGATTCAACATTTGCACATCCGACCATTGAGGCGCTTGATGCATTGTTGCAGGATGAATCCAGCTGTGAAACCGATTCGCTGATGGAACTGCTCTTTTTCCCGGATGAATCTGTTCAACTGCAATTGGAAGAACTGCTGGAAGATACGCAATTTCATCCGGAGGATGAACAGGCGATCCAGGCGCAGGTGTGCGGCCAATTGTTTCAAACCCGTTTCCATTTTCGCGATGGTCGCGGCACCCTGAAAATGAAGGTCATCCCAGCCAATGTTAACGCATTTGTGGAACGCCTGAATCTGACCAGGTCGTTGGATCCTAAAATCGGAGCGGCTATCAGTCGGCACGTGGCACCCGCCTTTCAAACCCGGTGCAAAGTCAGGTTTCGCAATGCCCGGCCGATTGGCGCGCCCCATAAAATTTTATTTTTGCAATCGTATTTTGAAAAAATGGAACCCGAGGACGATGTATTTTTTGAATATCTTGACTTTATGCTGAACTTTCTGGAGGCGCTTGACGACCAAGCGGATATTTTTAAGGGGCTGATGACCTATAAAAAAATCTATTTTCAAAGTCTACAAAAAGCGGCTAAGTTGGAAAAGCAGCTGACAAAACACAATGTGGAGACACTTTTGCTTGGCGGGACCCGTCTCGCCTACATGGATAAAGCCGACGCCCGTAAAAAGATCCAGATGATTGATCGAATCAGTCTGGCGGTTTTCGGCAAAACCGATTTTTTTGATTTGATGCCCGCCGACGGGCAGGCCATCACCCTTGAAGGCACTGAAGATATAAACAAACTGATCAAAGAATTGGGTTGAGTTCTTTAGTCCAACGGGAAGATTGGAATTTTGGAATAATGGAATAATGGGTTGGGATAGTGAGATAGGGGCGGTATGAAAAAAAATTGTCGCGGCCAAAAAATAAAAATGGATATCATCCTTCTATAAAAGCCAACATTCCAGTTTTCCACCATTCCATCTTCGGGAAAAACTAAAACGTAGCGGAGTAATTTTGTCTTAATGGATTTTAAAAATCCATAACCGTGACATTAAGGGATATGTTATGAAATCGACTTTCAAAAATTTCTTGTGTTGTGCCGCCGTTCTGCTTGCCGTCCTGGTCCTTGCTATTTCAGGCGGACAAAAGCGTTTGGCGGCAGCCACCACAGACAGCGACCTTACAGTAAACCAGATTCTGGATCGGGTGGAGACCCAATATGCCAATTCGAAATTCAGTGCCGATTTTATCCAGAAATCCACCCTCAAGGCCATGGATATCACGGATATGGCCAACGGCAAGGTCTATATCAAATACCCCGGCATGATGCGCTGGGAGTACGAAAAACCGGATCAGCAAATTATCATTACCGACGCGGATAAATTGTGGATCTATCGGCCGGCAGACAATCAGGTGATGACCGGCAAGGCGCCCACCTTTTTCCGGGACGGCAAAGGCGCCAGTTTTCTGTCAAACATCCGTGTTATCCGGAAAAAATTTGATATTTCCCTGGAGCAGAGCCCACCGGAAGAAAGTGACTTGTTTTACCACCTCAAACTGATACCGCGCGAAAAAACGTTAGACATCTCAGAAATCCGCCTGCTGGTGTCCCAAAAAACCTTTAACGTATTGCAGGTGATCACCCTGAATTTTTACGGCGATGAAACCCGTATCGATCTGCTCAATTTTGCCTTTCGGGACGATTTGGATGACTCGCTGTTTAGCTTCGAAATCCCGAAAGGGGTGGATGTTATCCAAATCGACGAATAAGGTCAGAAAACAGCAGGAATCGCAATCGCTTATCACTCAAATCGGTGTGACAAAAAAGTGACTAAAGTAAGGAGTGATCTAAAGTGACTAAAGTTGATAAACACTATCTTTATCATAAAAGATGGAGCGCAGCGACACCAGAATTTTAGGCACTTTAGCTCATTTTAGGCATTTTAGGCACTTGATCAGATCGTTATAATGGATCCAATCGTAATCCTGCCATAGAAAAAGGATGTTCACAGAGAATCAATAACCTCCTCGGGAATATCCGCGTTGGTATACACCTTCTGGACATCATCACAGTCTTCCAGAGCTTCCATGAGCTTGACCATCTGCTCGGCTTCCTTGCCTTTTAAAAAGGTGGTGGATTGCGGCAGCATGGTCACTTCGGCCACGATACAGGGAATGGCTGCACTGTCGATGGCTGCTTTGACCGCCTCAAAATCTCCCGGCGCGGTGATGACTTCAAAATTGCTGTCGTCCTCGCGAATGTCTTCGGCCCCGGCATCCAGCGCTGCCTCCATCAGGGCTTCCTCATCCACGGCCTTATTTTCAATCGCAATGTAGCCCTTCTTGTCGAACATCCAGGCCACGCATCCGCTTTCACCCATATTGCCACCGGCTTTGCTGAAGATATGGCGAATATCGGCCACCGTTCGATTCTTGTTGTCGGTCAGGGATTCGATCAGAACGGCCGCCCCCCCGGGGCCGTAACCTTCATAAATGCTTTCTTCATAACTGACGCCTTCTAACTCGCCGGTGCCTTTTTTGATGGCGCGCTCAATGTTGTCCTTGGGCATATTTTCGCTTTTAGCCGCCTGAATGGCCGATCTGAGACGTGGATTGGCTTCAACGTCTCCGCCACCCATACGCGCGGCGACCGTAATTTCTTTGATCAGCTTGGTAAATATTTTTCCCCGTTTGGCATCTGTAGCGGCCTTTTTGTGTTTAATGCTTGACCATTTGCTATGAC
>JASFIG010000278.1:0-6509 GCA_050122795.1 Desulfobacterales bacterium | reverse complement strand
TCTTTTCTCTTCGGTTCATGCATTCATGGGCCTGTTTAAAAGACCACATGATCACCGTTGGTCAGAAAGACGTTGCTGGCTTTCGCCACGGCAGACGTTTTCTTGTATTCTTTGTATTTGTCCGTGCCTTTGACCACCGGCACACCGGCTGCAGCGGCCTTTTCGGCCCAGATCCAACCGGTGCAGTGATTGCATCCCAGCTTTTGAATCTTGAAGGCTTTGACGCCTTTGATGATGTCGTCGAATTTGGGCTCCCAGGTTTCAAACAGGGAAATGTGCAAACCGCCATAGCAGCCGTAGGGTTGGTAATTCTTGAAGTTTTTACGCGCATAGGAAAAAAGGGACAGAATGCCCGGATGGCAGCATCCGGTGACCGTCACGATACCTTTATCCTTAACATTGAAATACAAAACATTCTCACCCCGCACCCGCAACAAAATGGGGACATCAAACATTCTAACCGCCACCCCGGGCATCAGACGATAAATACCTTCACCTTTTTCACCGGCCGGGTCGCATTGCACCAATTTGCCCTCGTGGGGATAATCATTTTTGCAAATGTGCATCATCTCGCCGGTATTTTTGTCCTTGGCTTTATGATGGGCCTTTTCTTTTAATAAGGCCATATCTTCCGGGTAATGGGTTTTGGGCACGTACATGGGGATATCCTGTTTGCGTTTGAGCGTCGATTCAATGCCCCAGAGATGGTCCAGATGCCAGTGGGAGAGGACCATCAGTTCAATTTCGCCTTTTGTGAGCATATTGCCAACATCGCTTTTCTCATCGTAGATATAATCCATCCAGTCGTTGTTCCAACCCGTGTCCATCAGAATTTTGCGCTCGTTGCCATCCAGAGTTGTCACCGTAATCAGGGCCGAATAGCCGCCTGCATTGTCCCATTGCCATGGGATGGTGTACTGGTTAGTCATGGCCCCGCCGTAGTCCACAATGTCTTTTTTAAACATATCATTATTAAACCAGCTGGTCTCGGTCAGCACATCGATGCGCACGCTTTTGATTTCGCCGATGTCGACCTTTTTTGCGGCGTGCGCCTTGCGCGGCAGCATGAAATTGGCGGCACTGCCCACCGAGGCCGCCGCCCCGGTGGCGGCAATCGATTTTAAAAAGGTTCTTCGTTTCATTTCGATTTTCCTCCTTATGCATGAATAATTTAAAGAACGGACCGTCTAACCGGCTTCGCGTTCCAGGCCTTTGCGCAGGTCGTAGAGCAAATCGATGATCATCTCGCTCTCTTCTGTGGATAGATCCATGCCGTAGCCGTGCATCACGTTGACCACCAGATGCCAGTCATCGCGGGTTCTTCCCGGCAGTTCCGGATTGGCGACCGAGTCGTGGCAACCCAGGCATTTTTGCTGATATACCTGATAGACTTTTATGTGATCCATTTTTTTGGCGTTGGCTTTATCAACGGCCACCACGCTCGGGCTCTGGATAACCAGCAGCATCCCCACTGCGCAGAGCAAACAAACGGTCAGCAACCAAAAACGTTTAGATGTGAATAAATCTTTATTGAGCAACCTGAACCTCCTTTCCGCTAAACGATTGGCGATGATACAGGTGACTCGGAAAAGCCGTCTAGAAAGATGCCAAAAACATTCTTTTTCCAAACCACCCGCCTATTTGGTCAACATTTTTACGGCATTATTGGCAATATCTATGCCAGTAAGTACGTCATGCCGTAAGGAACCAATTTCATGCAAGATACGTATTATTCCGTTAAAAAATTGTGTTGACATAAGCGGCAAACTGCCCTATCAGGGAACAAAACGCACTCATTAAAAAGTGCTAATGGAACAATTCTCACCCTCTTGATAAGGAGAGCGGTCATGGATATCCCCGGCCCTTCTAAACACACCGATCACCAATCCATCCTCAACAGTATTACCGACGGTGTGCTCACCGTCGACCGCAAGATGATTATTACTTCTTTCAATCGCGCAGCCGAAAAAATCACACAGGTGAAGCGCTCGGAGGCCATCGGTCGCCATTGCTTTGAAGTCATGCGGGCGGAAGTCTGCGAGTCCGGGTGCGCAATCCAAAAAACGTTCAAGACCGGCAAGCCCTGCCGCAATATTCCCGTTTTTATTGTGCGGGCGGACAATAAGCGCATTCCCATCAGCATTACGACCGGTATTGTGCGGGATGACAAGGGAAATGTGATCGGAGGGGTGGAAACCTTTCGGGATTTATCGGAGCTGAATAAACTGCGCCGCGAAATCTATAAAAAGCACTCGTTTGAAGATATTGTCAGCAAGAATCATCAGATGCTGCAGTTATTTTCCATTTTGCCGCAGGTAGCTGGCAGCCACAGCACGGTTCTGATCGAGGGCGCCAGTGGGACCGGCAAAGAATTGCTTGCCCGCGCGATTCACAACCAAAGCCCGAGGCGGGCGGCGCCTTTTATGGCAGTCAACTGCGGCGCATTGCCCGACACTTTGATCGAGTCGGAGCTTTTCGGTTATCAGGCCGGCGCCTTTACGGATGCCAAACACAACAAGCCGGGTCGCTTCGCGCTGGTTCAGGATGGTACCATTTTTCTGGATGAAATCGGCGATATTTCAGCGGCCATGCAGATGCGGCTGCTGCGCGTATTGGAGAACCGCACCTATTCAGCGCTGGGCGCGACCACGACGCAGCAAATGAAAGCCCGGGTGGTTGCCGCCACCCATCGCAATCTGAAAGGGATGATTGCTGCCGGTCAATTTCGCGAGGATCTGTATTTTCGGATCAATGTGGTCGGGTTAAAGCTGCCCCCCTTGAAGGGGCGAAAGGAGGATATCCCCCTGCTGGTGGATCATTTTATCGAGCGCTTTAACACCCTAACCGGCAAACAAATCGTGGGCATATCCCCGGACGCGCTGGCGGCGTTGACACTGTATGATTGGCCGGGCAACGTGCGCGAGCTGGAAAATGCCGTCGAACACGCTTTTGTTTTGTGCCTGGACGGCATGATTCGCCTGGCACATCTGCCCGAACAGATTCAACCTCAGAAAGAGCCGCTTCAGTTGCCTGTCGAAACGTCTCTGAAAGCCATTGAGAAGCAAGCCATCATTCGGGCATTGAACCATAACAAGTGGCGCAAAATGGCCACCGCCCGTGAGCTGGGGATCGATAAAAACACCCTGCGGCGCAAAATCCTGCGCTACGACATCCAAAAGCAATCCCGGTTGTAGAGCAAAAGTTCAATCTCGTCTGCCGATTATGGCTTTATATCTTAGCGATTAAAAGAGAAAAGGGCCGGCGAGTGTCTTATATTTCTATTTTGGCATCATTACCGTCAAAGAACTGGGTCGCGCCTGGTAAATGGTCATGCCGGGATGATTATCGAATTATTTTTGCACAGTTCCCTACTCGAGGATATATACATTCGGGTAGTCCATAAGCTTTAACGTCGTGGCAATCGTACCTGCGACAGCCTGAACATCATGAATGATGACCAGGTTATTGCTTTTATTCAGCTCCTCCATCATTGGTTTTGAGAACATATTGCTGTAATCGACATGACGAGCACCCTTGACATGTTCCATTTTAAATTTCTTTTCATCCCGAAAATCTACAAACGCACAATTTCTCATCTTTCGGGCATCGTCTTCGCTAATAATGAGGGTGGCAAAATCATTCTTGTTCACAGCAATCAGGGCCTCAACAAGTTCCGGATTGCCTTCCGTGGCGTAACCTGCCGCTCTCCAGCCTTTAATACCATCTCTCATCCAATAGACATTTTTGTAACCGTTCGCAACTGCCAGCCTGGCAGCGTGATAGGATTTCCATCATGTATTGGACGCGCAATAGGTTACGATCGGCGTTTCCTTGTCTTTGGGAAGCTGTGCTGTGTCGAAATTGACCTCGTTTAGTGATAAATCAGTCCGCTTGTGGTCCTTTGGGACCAAACACGTGATGTGTACGGTGCCGGAAGGATGACCTTTCATAAAATCGGTCGTGTGGCTGTGGCAGGCAACTATGGTCGCGCCATTTTGATGAAGTTTTTTTGCTTCTTCCAGACTGATTGCTTTGAAGCCTTCCCCTCCTTTTTCAGGAGCCGGCACTTTGGCTGCAAGACTCCAGGAGGAAAGTCCGGTTGCCAGCAATATGATCAATAAAAGAATCAAAGTTTTCCTGAACATTCCCACCCTCCTTTCTCCTTTGTGTGATGATTTTTGGTTGACCTTCGAACATAGGCATGACCATCAAGAACCGTGCTTTTAAAAGGGACCCTGTTAAAAGGCGAGAAAATTCGTCCAGATATGGATACTCTTCCATAATCCGATCTGAGTGAATTTACAATGCGCGCCTGATTTCAGCGCCGCATGCCTTTCCTCCGGGGCTCATAAACGCTTAGCGGGCCTATTCAACCGGATATCCCGCTTTTTCCCAGGCCAGCCATCCGCCGTCCATATTCACGACGTTTTGGTATCCCATTCGGCAGAGGGTGCAGGCGGCCAGGCATCCCCGTCCCCCCTTTTTGCAATACATCACAATCTGGGTGCTTTTGTCCGGCACTTTGTTGGAGATTTTAAATTCCAGCAGGCCCCTAGGTATATTTACTGCACCCGGTATGTGCCCCATCTTGTACTCTTTGGGCTCGCGGCAATCCAGGAAAAGATAGCCTCCCTTATCCAGCAAATCTTTTGCTTCCGAAACCGTGACCTCACAGATCGATTCTTTGGCCTCGGCCACCATCTCCTCGGTCGTCATTGCTTTTTGTGAGGTCTTTTGTGAGGCGCAGCCGACGATGATCAGGGAAAGCACCAGGGCCGGAATCAGAATGGTTGAACGCTTTGTTTTCATGACTCCTCCTTTTTTTGGGCCAAACGCCACCCTATTCATCAACCTTCTGCGGGACCATTTCCGGTGGTACGATCACCTTCGCGTTGGCATTTACATATTCGGGTTTCACGTCATTTTTACTTAGAAAAAGAGGATGGTTACCATGGCAGGCATTGCATGATTTGTTTTGGGGCGTTTGACGTCTGATATTGTGCGGCGTCGCCAGTTTCCATGTGGGCAACGCATCGAAATTCGTCAGCTTGATATCGGCGTAGTATTTAAACGTATGTGGATCCACAGGGACATGCCTGACCGTGACGAACTTCTCGGGCCGCTTTTCACTTTGCAATGGATTGAGTCCGATTTTAAAGCTCAACATCGATCCTTTGGTTTTGTAGTAGGTCAGACCCTGTTCATCGCGACCGACGTGGCAGGCGTAGCAGTTCTTGTAAGGCATGGAATGACACACCTGACAACTAAGTTTATCTTTATGATCCTTGTGCTGCGAAGCATTTTCGGATGTATCGCTGTAGATTTCCTTATGGCAGTCGAGACACTTGGGACTGTTTTCAACCTCGTATCGGTTGTCATATTGATTGCCGTCCCCGTGCATCTCTTCTGCGGTGTGGCATTTGTTGCACTTAAAATATTTTTCCTTGTGGATATCCGGCGGGATCCCTGCGTTTTTCCCGAAATACTCCTTTTCTATACGGCTTCCGTGACAGGCGGTGCAGACTTGCTGCATCGGCGGTCTTTTTTGAAAGAGATGGGCCTCCAGAAGCCCCCCTTCGACAGATTCCGGGCGGCTGATATGGCACTGGCCGCAACTGCTGTGGCAACCGCCACAATGCGCTGCTCTGGCTTGGGTGAGTTTGTCCTGCATGGCCGGATTTGACCCGAGGCGCATTTCGGTCATCTTTTTGAAACTGGCCAGGCTGATATGCAGGCTGCTGGCGTAATGCTCGGCGATATCCTCGTGGCACTGCCCGCAGGACGACGAAGCGTCCGGGTAAGAGGGATCTTTCACCACGCCCTCATGAGCGGTTTTCCAGTTTGGATCGCTGGGATTGCCGCCATGGCACTCTTCGCAGCTGAGCTCACCGTGAAATTCGTCCTCTGCGATTTCACTGTCCACGTAAATTTTTTCGTGCGGCGCCAACGGCTCCACATCGCCACCTCAGCCCTCACCTTCTATTTTGGAAGACTTTGCCGGCTTACCCTTATTTGCTTTTGCAATTTCGCGGGTTATCTGGATCAGTTTGCGGGGATTGGTATGGCAGGTAAAGCAGTGATTCTCACTCGCTCCAACAGACAGCGACATATTTTGAGGAACGATGAGTAAAAAAAACGAAGCAAAAACAATACTGGCCGTTAACATCAAGGGTTTCATGATGGACTCGATTGTAAAAGAGAGAACTGTTGATGTTAATCAACAATGCAGCAATACACATGCCAGCGTCCGCCCGTGAAACATAACTATATGATAAAATATAATATATAAATGAATGCGCGGTTTCGATCCACCCGAGAACCGAGCTAATGTGGGTTATATATGTACCCTGAATCTAAATATCCGGGTTTATTTTTAACCCAAAAAACTCGCCAACCTCGAAGGAGAGCACCTGCAAGTCCAAAAAAAAAGCATACCGACCTGTAGTTGAGGCGATGAGTGGGAAATGATGATGATACGAGGATTCGAAATGGTATCTTATGTTTCGGTA
>JASFIG010000277.1:0-6513 GCA_050122795.1 Desulfobacterales bacterium | reverse complement strand
TCAGTTCGTTTTCAATGCACGAAAACTGGTCGATAGATCCTTTTGCGCCCGCGTATCGCAACAAACCCCGGTCGGTCCCTAAAAAATCAAGACCGAGCAGCCCACTGGAAGCATTGGATCCGAGTCAGTTAAAGCTGGTAGGTGTGATGCTTTCCGACAAGGGCAACAAAGCCCTGGTAGAAGACGCATCCGGCAAAGGTTATATGATCCAGGAAGGCACCTACCTTGGCACCAACGCCGGCAAGGTCAGTCAGATTTTAAAAGACCGGGTGATTATTGAAGAAAAGATTGAAGACGCCTACGGTAAAATTAGGACTCAGAAAAGGATCCTAAAACTGCACAGACCCTAAAATCCAGCCTCCGCCATCCTGAATTTTTTGACCGTTCGTTAAAAAATGTCACTTTTGCAGTTAAGATTTCGACTACCTCTCTGAAAACGAATTCAGGGAGGTCAATTATGATAACAACTCGTCTTAAAGTCAGCACTATTTGCTGCATGGTAGTCATGTTTGCTCTATTATTGAATCCCATTTGTGAGGCCCGCACAACCGGTAAACCGTTAGTCGTTCGCAAAAAGATCATTATCCCCGCCGAAGATTATCAGAAAGAAATTATGCCGGAGCTGCAACCGGATCTGTCTGACATCGACCCGGACACAGAAGATGACACGAATATGGATATGGAGACTGCAGTTGCCGTCAATAAAGCGCCCGGGTATGACCCCGCAGGCAAAATCGATCCCTTTGAACCGCTGATTAAAGGTACCTCAAAAGATCCATCCCAGAAAGCAACCTATGCTGATACTGATACCCAAGGCGACACGCCGCTGGGAAAAATTGATTTAAGCCAGCTGAAGCTCACCGGAATCGTTCGGGCCGCCAGCGGAAACAAAGGACTGGTCAGGGAAGCTTCCGGCAGGGGTTACATCATCGTGCAGGGCACCCGAATTGGAACCCACGGTGGCCGCGTGGCTGAAGTGTTAAAGGACAGAATTATCATCAAAGAAAAAATGAAAGATGTGCTTGGTCGAATATTTTTCCAGAATACTGAGATGAAGCTTCATAATGGTTAAATGGTTAATTCGTTGAACAGTCAAATAGTCAATAGAGGTTTTTATTCAAATAACGATTTAACGAATCGACCATTTGACGGTTAAACTAAACAGGGATAGAAATCGCACACTGAGAACTAGCTCGCCCGCATGCCTCGCCGGACAAAGGCCATGAGTGCGGGCTGAGTTTTTTTGCCGGTAACCGATTATGATTTAAAGCGGATATGTTCCTTGCCATCATTCAGAAAGTCTTTGACATAAATCGGAAGAATCGGTCAGGCCAATTCTGTCGCCGCTTCTCGCATCAGGCGACCAATATCCATGCCTTGTGGACATTTTCGTTCTGCTGAACTGTAATCCACATCTGCCATGCCCAGACGCACTTTTATGGGTATGTCGTTAAAACATGTTTTGGCAGTTGCCAGCTCTCCATAGCAACGCGCATACATGAGAAAACGCATAATATCACATATCGGCACTTCATGATGAACTTCAGACTCACAAATAGATGCACAGCCAGCGCAATAATTTGAAGCCGTTTGACACGCATATTGATCCAAAAGCAGTTTGTCACGCGAAGAAAGTTTTTGATTATCACTGGCAGCGGCGACATTGGCCTGCAATATCGTCATATTCTTTATGATCGAGGCAATGCTGGCGATACGCTGATCATCCCAGACAGCCTTTAGTTTGGCCTGTTCGATGGTCAGTCCCTTTTTTAATAATTGCTTCAGTAACGCTTCCTCTTTTTCATCAATCGCATTTTTATTTGACCGTCCATACCATTGCGCAGCCTGGGTTTTAATGGCAATCAAACCGATACCTGCTTTTGCACAAACCTCAACCGCCTTTTGCATCTTTGCGGCGTGCATAATTCTAAAATTGTAGCTAAACATGATTCCGTCAATCCATTCAAATTGCGAGGCCTGCATTAAGTTTTGGGCCATATGTTTGTGGGTGCTGAATCCAAAAAATTTAATCTTCCCCTCGGATTTTGCTTTTTCGCCATAGAGTTCGGCATTCTCAGCGGATGACGCGAAATTGTCAGTCTCGCAGGCCATTCGAATCAAAAAGAGGTCAACATATGCGGTATTCATCCTTTCAAGGGATTTATCTAAATCTTTGTTCCAGTCATCCGCACAGGTTGCAGAGGACTTCGTGACCAGAAATACCTTCTGCCGGTCTTCAGGAAATTTTGAAAAATATTTACCGATGGCCCGTTCACTATTTCCGCCTGCGTAATCTGCTGCCGTATCCCACAGACACACGCCCATTTTTAGCGCCTGTTTTAACAACAAGTTTCCCGAACAGCCAAACGCTTCACCCAGGCCAAGAATGGGAACATCAACGCCCGTCTTGCCAAAAGGTCTGGTTGGAACGACTTTTGACCGGGATGCACTAACATCATATTGGGTTTGGGCGGCGGTTAAATCATTTAGCGGCGGCCACATTGATCCGACGCCAATGGCACCGGCGGCCTTTAAAAAATTCCTGCGGGATAGGGAACCTTTTTGGATTGCCATGATGGCACCTCCTTTTTCAGGTTACAGACAAATAAGCACATTCGGTAAACTGTAAAAGGAGCACAACTCTTAGAAGAGAAAGCGGACTCGATTCTGAATATGGGGAGCTGTTTCGGAGCAGCTAAATTGTGAGAATCAAAAACAGGATATACGATATATATCCAAAGTGATGCGTTAAATCAATAAAAAAGGGCGATAATGGCAACAGGTGAAAAACAACAGCCAGACGCCTGCTTGATTTTAGCTGGCGAGGGTCACCAGCTTTTGCTCATGTCGTTTAAATATTCTTCGATTTCATCAAGATGCTGCTTGCGATGAATCGATCGATACAGTCTAAATTTTTCTCCAAGCGCTATAATTTCGTTAATGAGTTCCGTGGAGGCTTCCGCTAATTCATGATCAATTGCTTCGGCAGCTGAAATTGCCAGATTGGCGGCTTTGCGGGGCGGTATGGCCAGCCATAAAGGCAGCAGGGAGTCATTGGTAATATCAATATCGATGGGTGACTCTTCAACACCGTCTTTTTTCCATTTCCGCAATAAAAATAGGGCACGCTGGTCCCAGAATGCCAGATGCACCAGGGCGACGGCAATTGTCCAGCCATTGCCGATCGGAAAAATAAGCTCATCGTCCGTCAGTCGTTGGACCAGAGAGCGCAGTCTTTCAAGTTCTCTTTCGTTTTCAGTCACAAATGGACGATCCATACATCCTCCTCCAGTATAACATTTAATCAATTGTCTCCTTTATAAAAAGGATCTTAAACGGTATGCCGTCTAGCGGGCATAAATATAAAAAATGAATATCAAACAAAGAAGAAGCTTTCAAGGGTGAACGGTCAATAGTGAGAGTAGCGTTTTATAAAATGATAGATAGCCGAGGGGTCGGGGCGTTTTTCTTAAATCGATCGCGGAATGAATCATCAGCGACTTCATCGTGCAAACTCATGATTAAGGGAGCGTAGCGAAAGAACAGGATTCAAATATAAAATAACGAGTTAGGCACAAATCAAATTTGCGCCCATTGGTGGCTGTGGGATTATTGCTGTTCTTTTGCAACGCTCCCTAAAGCCCTCAGACAGTGCACGATTTCGCTGCCGATAATTCATTCCGCCATTATCAGGGGTTGGATGGAAAAACTCCCCGACCCCTCAGATAGCTATCTGGAAAGCTGGTTCCCATACCATTTCCATCGTCCATTTTCTTTGATTATATAATAGCGAGACAATATGGGAATTTCGAAATACTTATCTTGTCGGACGCCTTTAACTTTGGCAAGGTTTCCATACCGTTCAAACCCGGTAAGGATTACTTTTGATTCTGAGATATAAGGAGCACTTATTTTAAAGAAATCGAGAAGACGGTTTTTGGTTACGCCAAAGCTCAGAAAATTATCGGATATGTACTCGGAGACTTTCAAAATATCTTTATCCGCAGTTGCCTGATTAAAGCCATTTAAGAAGGCCTTGACATCCTCGGGCAATTCGATGACTTTGAGCGGCTCTTTCGGCAGCCGCTCTCTTTTGACAGCGCCGGCAACTAAATCAAACAAGGGGCTATAATGAACCGACGTGGGCGCCACCGGCTGCCTTGTTTCCGATGTGACAACAACCACCAGATCCAGTTTGGGAACGACCACAATAAATTGCCCTCTTCTGCCCCAGGCCCGATAACTGTGACAGCCATCCACATCCTTCACCCACCACTGATATCCGTAACCGGTGGGCCCGTATATTCGATGAGCATACCATCGGTGGCGGGTGGATGCCTGCACCCATTGTTCAGAGACAATCGATTGGCCGTCCCAATACCCATTATTCAGGTACAAAAACCCCAGCTTGGCCAAATCCCGGGCAGTGAGACTCAAGCCAAAACCTCCGGTATAGTACCCTTGAGGATCGTTATTCCAGTGCCTTTGCCGGATACCCAGCGGTTTAAAAAGATGTTGATCCGCAAATTCCAGCGTGCTGACCTCCGTCGATTTCTCCAGAATGATAGATAGCAGATGGGATAAGGATGAGTTGTAATTAAACACGTTGCCCGGATAGTCTGCTTGCGGGCGCCGAAGCGTATATTCCCCCCAGTCCAGTGAAGTAACCCAGTCCCACAATTCCGGGCCCCAATCGTTCCACTTCAATCCTGCGCTCATGGTCAAAAGGTGTTTGAGGCGGATCTCCCTTTTTTTCCAATCCAAATCGTCACTGACATACTCAGGGAAAAAATCAAACAAGCGTTGATCCACACTCTTTAAATTGCCTTTGTCAAGGGCGATACCGATCAGGGCCGACGTGAAGCTTTTGGTAACAGAATGGATCTGGGCAATGCGATCAGGGCTGCCCTGGCGGAAATATTTCTCGAAAACCAGATAACCGTTTTTAACAACCAACAAACTGTACGCATCGGGCAGTCTGTCCTCGATGAATTCAATCGCTATCTCCAATTTAGCAGATTCCATTCCCTGCTGTTCCGGCGTTGAGGTCCTCCAGACTTCGGTGGGCCAGTAATCCCGCTCGATCGATTGGGCGCAGATTGCATCTTCATTCAACAATAAAAAAAGGAGAAAAGCGAAAATACAAAAGACTGTTTTCTTAAAACCGGTATTGTATATTTTCATGTTTTTCCTCTTATCATATGCACGGTTTTAATAAATTCCCTTCGGCTAATCTCTTTCATTTGATCTCCTGCTCAAATTAAAATACTCCGAGTTGTCGTCGCAAAACTCACGATGCCTGCTATTCGAATGGACGCGATAATCAGAGGGGAATTCAGATACAATTATGGAAACGGTGAACCGCTGCTGGTAAGCTGGAACAGGACGTTCACAAGAACTTATATGGTTTTATACTCAACTGCTGGGATTCAGTCAATAATTTAAGGACCTCGGCCGTTTTCCGGCCGACAAAATTTAGTTTAATATGTATTCCGGCTGGAACAGGCCTGAAATATATCTGGACCCGCAGGCCAGACAGAGTATGTCGGGGTTTGCGCTGGCCTCGCCGTCAAGCATTGAAAACGGACTTGCATCTTTGGGCAATCACCTGAAGTCCGGAAAATGGGATCTACAGTACGGCCATCTTCGAAAACAAAAAAATTTTGATGCCGGATTTCGCTTTATTAAATTGTCCTAAAATTGACATCAAGAGTTGTAAGTGACATAATGGCAGGCGACTCCAAGCGAAAAGGAGGTATAGTCATGAATCTTTGCACAATCCTTTTCATTGTCGGTTTGCTTGGCGCTATTTTGGGGATTAAAAAACCCTGGCTGGGTGGCATCTCAGGACTCATCATCGCCCCCTTGCTTTTCTATTTCGCTGTCTCTACCGGCATCATCCCTCTGGTTATTGTCACGCTGTTTTGTTTTCTGTTCGCTTACGCCACTGGTTTAATAAGCGCCACAATTTTTTCGGGTTTAAAAGGCAAAGGACACAAGGCCGGAACGACGTATGTCAGTGGATTTGGCGTTCATCACCCCGGTGGTATTATTCTATCAAATGGCGAACGCAAAGATCTTCGATACAAGAATATCCGGCGTGAAGTCGTGATCTCTTATTAAAAATTAGGTGACCGGTGTTCTTACTTTATCGTTAATCTATACCCGGACGCGACCCAACTCTTTTTCCTTGAATGGGTGCTTAACACTTGCACGTTTTGCACATTGACAAATTAGTATAAATTTGAAATTGTTAAGTAGTCCATGATTTTAAGGAATCATATCGAATCATCCTGTAAATCCGCTCAGGGCATCAGTGGTGACATCCACAGATAATATTCTCTGAAAGGACCAAGGACGCATCCGGCTTATAAGGCAGAGTCAGAAGTGACTCTGCTTTTATATTTTTGGTTTCGGTTTATCTACACGAAAGCTCAATTAACCAAGGAGATAATAATGAAAGAAGCCCAGGTTGGAGATTTGGTAAGCGTACATTATACCGGAAAACTAAAA
>JASFIG010000276.1:0-6572 GCA_050122795.1 Desulfobacterales bacterium | reverse complement strand
GATGTTCACATTTTTCAGTACCGGGAAAAAATCAATGACCATTTCGGAAATGGCCGGGCCGATAAAATGAAACAACGGTTTGCCTTCACGATGGATAAATTGCTCGGTACCGACAAATCCACCCCAGAAGAATGAACCGTGTACGGTCTGTCGCCCGTAAAACAGTCCCTTGGCATGCCCGATCATCTGTTTGAACAGGGGAGGGTAGGGCTCGGTTATCATGGCCTCGGAAAATACGGGACGCATCGGTAAATCCAGACCCACCATGTTGGCCACTTTGCGCCCGGCGACCCCGGCGGCATTGACGACCAAATCCGTTTCAATGGTTTGTTTGTCGGTTATCACGGCGCTGACTTTGCTTTTTTGCAGGCGGATGTCTTTGACTTCTTCATGCGTAAAGATGCGGGCACCGAGGCTCTTGGCCTTTTGGTAAAAGGCATAGGTGGTCAAAAACGGATTCACATGTCCGTCGGTGGGGCAAAAACTGGCGCCCAGTACTTTTTCGCCGATATGGGGATTGATGTTCAGGACCTGATTGCGATCCAGCATTTCCAGCTCAAGGTTTGCGGCCTTCTGGTTTTCAACGGATTTGCGCATGGTGTCCAGTTCTTCTTCGGACGTGCAAAGCCGCAGATTGCCTTCACGCACATATTCGAGATCCATGCCAAGCTCTTCATGCAACTGTCCGTATATTTGAATGCTCTCGATGGCCAGCGGCATTTCTTTGAGATTACGAGCCGATTGGCGCACGCCGCCGCCATTGGCACCGGAAGCTTCCCCGCCGATATCTGATCTTTCGATGATAACGGGCTTCAGACCTTCGCGGGCCAGATTATAGGCGATGGCACACCCCATAACGCCGCCACCGATGATTACGGTATCTGCTTTTTCGGGCATCTTTTCTCCGGAGTCTATAAACAGTGAGAATTTAGCAAATTATGCTTTCAATTTTTCATTGGTACTTATTGGATCAAGCCTTAAATTCGAAATCCGAATATCGAAAATCTAAACAAATCCGAATTTTCAATGACCAAAACTCAAAACGATAAGATTTTTGCTCAAGTAAATAAAACCTATTGCGTTTAAAACATTTGATCATTTGAATTTCGATATTGTTTCGGATTTCGTGCTTCGTATTTCAACTCTAACGTATTCGGTATCTCAAAAGGTATCAAAATATTAACGAGCTTAACTGTTTGCAAATACCGCCATGCGCAGAGGCCGTACAGGCCCCCGTGCAGTTGTCGGTTCGATATCAGCAGCACTTTGACGCAGCTCCTCTGCAATAATTTGAATGACCAGCCGCTGGCAGGTCTGCCCCTGACATAGCCCCATTCCGGCCCGCGTGATGCGTTTGATGCCGTTGACGGTATGCATGCCGTTACGAATGGCCGCCTTGATTTCGCCTTTGGTAATTTCTTCACAACGACAGATGATCATATCATCGTCATCAGCCGGAGTTGGCTGTGGTTGGGCATCGGTTGCTTGTTTCCGCTCGGGTGGCGCCGGTGCCATTCCCTTGATCTGTTTGAAGCGCTCGATCACCCGATTGACCAGCGCCTCCAGTTCCTCCTCAGAGATGTCAGCGCCCGAAACAGGAGCTGAATCCGGCAGAGCCGATTGAGGTTCGGTTTCGGTTGGCGCATCTTGAGAAGGTGTGGACGGATCGGCCAAGGATTTTTCTTCAGCTGGAGAGAACTCTTTTGCAGAGGCGCTTTGAGGTGCGGTCGCTTTAATTTTTAATTTATGATCCTTGATTAAATCAGCGGCGGCTGATGAGATACGAGCACCTTCGGGAATCTCAATTTCTTTATTTCCCTCTGCAACTATTTTTCGGACCTGTTCTGCGAAAATGAAAACTCGCTGCATTTAATTCTCCCTGATAGCAAATTATGGGCCTTCTTTTTTCTTTCGGGTTGCCGGCTTGGTTGCCGGTTTGCGCTTTGTTTTAGGCTTGTTTTGAGCCGGTTTATTTTCATCAGGCCCGGTGGGTATGATGAAATCGATGTCTTCGTGCGGTCTGGGAATAACGTGCGATGATACAACCTCGCCCACGCGCCCTGCCGCAGCAGTACCCGCACTGACGGCCGCCTTGACGGCCCCGACATCGCCGGCCACCATAACGGCCATCAAACCGGCCTTGACTTTTTGGCGCCCCAAAAATTTGACCTTGGCTGCTTTGACCATCGCATCGGCCGCTTCAATTGCCGCCACTGTCCCTCTGGTTTCGATGAGCCCCAATGCCTGTTGCATGGCTATTGTTCCCTTTACGGTTTTTGTAAAATGATAGATGTACTTTTATTGCACACTATTTTTCACCACCAAGGACACGAAGTTCACGAAGCGGTAATAAAATCGATTTAGATATTCACTTCTTTTTTCCTTCGTGATCTTCGTGGTTAAATATCTTTTGATATAAGCCCATATGATCCTAATTTACTTATGGCTTTCGGCCTTTTAAGTTCCCAAGGGTCTCAACAACTTTTTGAGAGGCTGCTTGAATTTCCGATTCGGTGCCGGCCAGATAAATCCGTCCGGCAGCACCATAAAATCGCAGGTCGACCAGGCGGATATTGCAATGTTTTTCAGCTTCATTGGCTGCGATGGATGAATACGCTGCAGGGGTGACCTCGAGCAGATAGACATCATCCCCGCCTAAAATGAGCATACCTTTGCTGTTGCGGTTGATAATGACCGCCTGATAGGGATCAACCTTATTGATGACGCTGGTGGCCAGGATGCTTGGCGCCGTGCGCTCTTCTTCTTTTAATCCCAGCTCGTCCAGTATCATCTTGCCGGCGTGCAGAACTTCTTCCTGATCAAATGAATGAATTTCCAGCATGCCGTATCGCCGCTCTACGATCATTTCGCCGGGTCGCGAGCTTGTGATTTTAAGAGCGATATCTGTCAGGCGATTAATTTCGATACCCGGAGCGATCTCAACAAAGAGAGCGGCCATACCTTCAACAGAAAGAAATCCCCGACAGGCACTTGCAAACAAGGACGCAAACTGGGGTTGCAGTCGATCCAGATAGCAGTATGCTCTGAGCTCAGCCATTCAATTTTCTCCTAACCACTTATAAAATATCATAAATTTCTTCTTATTTTTAAAACTCGCATTTTGTCGTTCAAATTTAGGTCCATGGTCATGCCAAATAAGGCGATTCATTTGTTCCGGATAATTTTTATTGCATATTCTTTCGCTAAATCCTTGGCCAACGGCGTTAGAATGCCGCCAGGCGCCAGCATAACCGAGTCCTGTTTGCTATTGACAGCCGTATGAATGACCTTTGCTGTGATGAGGCTTAGCGCCTGGCCGCCGTTATCGTGTTTCTGGCTTTTTGTCTCAGATGGGGCGGGCCCAGCAAATGTCGCCATCTGCTCAAAAGTTGCGTACAGTTGATCCGTTGGACAGAAAACCATCCCAAAACCTTGTAGCTTGTCCAAGATCTGATCGATTTCCCGCCGCAGCTGATCGTTGACCAGTATGTCGCGAAGCATGAACCCATCATTGGTCGCCAGCACCTTTTTGCCCTGCAGCAATGCCAGAAACACGATACGGGATTCCTGGTCGTCGCAGATCAACCGAGCTACTTTGGCTGCTGTCTGCATACAAAAAGTCGGCAGGACCAGAATATCGGCTTTCTGCAAAGCCTTCTCGAGACCCTCCGGTTTGACCGTATCCAGAATGCACTTGACCCCGGCGCCTTCTTTGACATCGGCACCGCAAACCCATGAGCGGGCAGACTCAACCGTAAAGACGCTTGACCGACGCGAGGCTTCATCAATTTTTTGGACTTGTGCAAGGGCTTCGTCCAGTTTGCGAACACCGCCGTGAAAAATATTAAGCACTGCCGGACGGTTTTCAGATGGCTTTCTTTGCGTTGCCACCGGTTTGGCTGATGATGGTATCGCCTTTCCGGTTTCTTTTAATACCTGTTTGACGATTTTGGTGATTTCTTTTTTTGTTGGATCCGTCATCGTCTCGATCCCGGCCCTAAATGGCTGTGATTTCGTTTATGTGCCTCGCTTGCGATGAGCGCTGGCATTCAGACAGGACAAAGCGATTCCAAAGGGGGTAATCAGTTGGGGAATGGCCGGTCGAAATGTTTCCAGACCGATGTTATCGGCGACAATACCGGCAAATCCCTCCAACTCGCATGTCCCCCCGACAAGGCAAACTTTTTCGATTGTATCAAATTCCTTTAAATAGGTTGCTGCAATACTGGCAATTTTTTCGATCACCGGCCGGACAACCGACAAGACTTCTTGATTGCGGCGCCGGTCGATCTTAATTTCCTCGGCTTCTTCGTAACTGATTTTGTGGTGGCCGGCCAGAACAAGGGACAGGTGAACGCCTCCGGTTGCTTCGTCATTGGTGTAAATAACCTCTCCCTCTTTGATGACGGCAATGCCGGTGGTCCCCCCGCCGACATCAACAATGGCGCCATTTCTGATTTCCAGCACTTGATTGGCTGCCGTGGGCTCATCCAGCACATTGAGCACTTCCAGGCCGACCCCTTCCAGGATATGCGTGGTGGTCTTTAGATTCGCGTATTCGGTCTGAGGCGGAAAAGATGTGGCGCCCTGTTCAATCGGTACCGGGCACTGTTTACGCATTTCCTCCATCAGATCCCGGGTTGTATTCAGTGCTCCCACATAATCGACAATTAAGCCGCTGCGGGCCACTTCGGTGCGGCGCATGCGAGCCGCCCGGGGCATGCCGGTTTCATCGATGATAATGGCAATCGTTTTATACGTTCCCAGATCGATGCCGGCGTAGAACCGTTCGGCGCCGGTAAAATTCCAGCTGTCGGGCTGATTGATAAGCTTGCTGAGCCGGTCGATGGGATTCGTCATAAAATGCTCCTGGAAATATCATCGGTGGGCGAAGGGATGACCACGTGACTCAGAATCAAACCCGTTCCTTCTAAAACATCGACAGCAGCCTCAACCGCGGCTCTGACCGAATCGACATCACCGGTCAGATACAGGAACGATTTACCCCCCAGGCCGGTGGCGCAGCGAATCTCAATAATATCAACATCGGCGGCTTTGACCCCGGCATCGGCCGCCATAATCGAAGAGGCCACCGAAAAAGTCTCGATAACACCCAGTGAATCCACTTTTCTTATGATCGTTGTGGCTGTAATGGCTGGAAATATGGATGTATGCACATTGGGAATCACAAAATCATCGACCAGAAATTCTCCGGCAACCTCGCGACCCACCTCGGTGGCGCGTTCAACCGAATCCACATCGCCGGAGACCATGACCATAAATTTGCCGGCGCAGATGGGCTGGGCGAACACCAGCTCAACATCAGCCGTTTTCATCATTTCATCGCCGGCCTCGACGCCCTTGGCGATGCTGTTCAATTCGATCATGCCGATTGCTTTAAGCTCTTCCATATATCAACCATTCATTCGTCTTCTTTATTGAGACTGGATCATAACCTGTTTGTCATCAACCGCTGATACGGTGCCAGCGATACTGGCGTGCACGCGCGCCCCCAGGGCGCCTTCGGGAATTTCTCCCACCAGATCACCTTTTTGTACACGGTCTCCCTTGCCGACAACCGGTACGGCCGGTTGGCCGAGGTGTTGCTGCAAAGGGATATACACTGTGTTGACCTTAAATTCACCGCTGAAAAATTCCGGATGGCCGTCATATTGGATGACTTCCAGTCTTTCCATCAGCCGATGCACCGGAACCTTGCGCGTATCGAAAAACGGGGACACTTTGTAGGTTTCGCGCTTGGGCTCGCGCTTGACGCCCTCCGTGAGGCACTTTTGCTTGAGGACCGCATTGATTTCCCGCGGCGAGAGCATCATGGGGCAGGCAAATTTTTCGCAGACGCCGCATTCCGAGCAGATGAGCGCATCTTCAAGAATTTCGCCTTCCATCCCCGGTTTATAGGCCAGATGTCGCATAATTTTATGCGGCTCGAGAGAATGGCCGATCAAATTGCGGGGACACAGATCGGTGCAGCGTGAGCACTGGGTGCAGGCGGCTTTGGCGATAAATCGCATGCGTTCAATGTCTTTTTGTTTGTCGCGGATAATGTTGTGTTGCGGCGGTAAAACGATCAGGCCGCTGGTTGTTTTGGTCACCGGGTCACGTTGGCTGGCAAGCACTTTACCCATCATCGGGCCACCCATGAGAATTCCATAATCCGGAATGCTGGCCCCCCCTGCCAGTTGGATTGCTTCTTCGGCCGGGGTGCCGATCGGAACTTTACACACCACTGGACTGCGCACCTCGCCGCTGACCGTCAGATAACGATCGGTGACCGGTTTCCCTGCCATGGCGCGGGAGACATTCATGAGTGATTCAACATTACATACGACCGTCAGAACATTTAAGGGAATACCCCCTTCGGGCACCACTTTGCCGATCACCTCATTGACCAGAATAAACTCATCACCGGCCGGATAATAGTCACCCAGCTCGAACACCTCGATGAGATGAGCGTGACCGTTGCCTGCGATTTTGGCTTTGAGCACGTCCAGGGCGCGCCGGTGTTTCGATTTGACACAAATAGTCCCTTTGCCGGCATTGGTGCAGTCCAT
>JASFIG010000275.1:0-6645 GCA_050122795.1 Desulfobacterales bacterium | reverse complement strand
CGCACGATGCCAAAATGTGCCTGCAAACCTGGAAAGTTCACGCCCAGGAAATCGACCGGTTCGACGAGGACACCTACAGCGAGCTTGTCGAACGGCTTGACAGCCTGAAGGATAAGGCGGAATAGATTTTAAGGCAGAACCATTTTGGCCAGCACGGCATGGGTACATTCGGCGGTGCCGGCCTGTCCACCCAGATCCGGTGTCAATGCCTTTCCCTCTGCGGTAACCGCTTCGATGGCCGTCATCAAACCCGCGGCAGCATCGTTGTGATTAAAAAACTCCAGCATCATCACCACCGACCACAACATGGCGATGGGATTGGCAATTCCTTTACCTGCGATGTCCGGCGCCGAGCCATGCACCGGCTCAAACATGGAAGGGTGGGCTCTTTCCGGGTTGAGGTTGGCCGAAGGCGCAATGCCGATCCCGCCGGCCACGGCCGGGCCCAGATCAGACAGGATATCGCCGAACAGGTTGCTGGCCACGACCACGTCAAACCAGTCCGGATGCTGAACGAAATGGGCACTCAAAATATCGATATGAAATTGATCGGCGCTGACATCGCCAAATTCTTTGGCAATCGCTTTAAAGCGCTCGTCCCAGAATGGCATGGTGTGAATGATGCCGTTTGATTTGGTAGCCGAGGTCAAATGCTTTTGGGGCCGGCTTTGCGCCAGTTTAAACGCATAGCGCAGGACCCGATCCACCCCCTGGCGCGTAAAGATCGACTCCTGAATGACAATCTCGCGTTCGGTCCCCTTGTAAAGCCGCCCGCCGATCTGGGAATACTCACCTTCGTTATTTTCCCGCACGATGTAAAAATCGATATCCGCGGGCCGGCGATTGGCCAGCGGCGAGCGAATGCCGGGCAGCAAGCGCACCGGGCGCAAATTGACATATTGCTGAAAATGGCGGCGGATGGGGATCAACAATCCCCACAAAGATAGGTGATCCGGCACATCGGGATCCCCCACTGCGCCCAGCAAAATGGCATCAAAACCGCTTAATTGCTCCAGGCCGTCTGCGGGCATCATAACCCCGTGCTTCAGGTAGTAGTCACAGCCGAACGGAAAACTGTCGAACTTGACTTCAAAGCCATACTTTCTGGCAAGGGCCTCCAGCACCCGGATCCCTTCCGGCAGCACCTCCCGGCCGATGCCATCGCCCGGAATCAACGCGATCTTCAACTTCTTCACTTTATTCGATTGACTCATTTTTAGCGTTTTGCCCCCCTACAAATAGGTTCAAGGGTTCTGGGTTCTGGGTTAAATCCAGTCAAATTAGCAAAACGGGCATGTTATTTTCTGAATAGCGATATGCAGAAAATTTATCCAGGCAGATGGCAGTGACCCGATATAGGGGATGATTGGCACCCAAAAATTTCGTTTAACCCAAAGCATTTGTCGAATCCCCGATATCGGGTCACAGACACCTTAATAATCATATCGCATTGAAGAAAATGACATGCCCGACTCTCATCATTCAATTCGCTTTATCAGGGCCCATTATTTCACAATCCCAAGAATTTCTCTGGCTTCATCACAGCTTGCCACTTCGTTTCCCATCTGACGGACCAGCGAAACGATCCGTTCGACCAGCTCGGCATTTGTTAGGGCGGCCTTGCCTGGCGCATAAAAGGCGCTGTCTTCAAAACCCACCCGCACCACCGAGGCCCCCACGCCGATGGCGGTGGCCAGAAGGGAAAAATCCTGCATGCCGGCATGGATCACCCCCCAGGGCACATCTTTTTCGGGCAGCAGGGTTTTCATAAAGAACAGTGTTTCAGGATTGGCCGGCAACGCCCAGCGCACTCCCAGAACAAAGCCGATCGAGTAGGGCGGTTTGAGCACCCCTTCTTCCACCAGCTGCATATAAGCGGGCAGCATGCCGGCGGCAAAAATCTCAAGTTCCGGGACCACACGGGTTTCTTCCATACGCCGGGCCCAGTAACGAATATCCGGCATTCGGTTGACATAAACATCTTCACCGAAATTGATGGAGCCCAGATTTAATGATGCCACTTCGACTCTGGCATCATCTAAAGCCACACAGCGCTGCTCCAGGGTCAGATCCGTTAGACCGCCGGTGGAGCCCTGAATGACAATATCCGAATCGTTGCGGATCAGGCCCAGAGTGGCGCTAAAATCCGTTAGATCTTCGGTCTGCTTTCCCCTTTGATCCCGCACATGCAGATGTACCATGCTGGCGCCGGCCTTCTCACAGGCAATCACCTGTCGGGCAACATCTTCCGGAGTCAACGGATTGACCGCAGGGGGTTTAATTTTTTTGCCGGTCGGGGCAACGGCAACGATAATCTTTCGGCTTTTGTGAAGGCTCATCGAATTCATTCCCTCGAAAATGAGTTGTTGTTGAACAGCTGAAAAATTTAGTAAATTGGAAATCGATTGCCTGTCAATACATAATCCGTATTCGCACCGCATGGAAATTCAGAGCGGGTTGCCACAAGCGCAACTTGCAGAGTATAAGGCATCGGTAAAAGACATACCATGGGGCTGCAGGCGGAAGTCAAGGGCATGTCAAAGTTTATTTATGCATTCGGGGAGAAAGGCTTCGCGCTGGTTCCGATATATAAACTATTTGAATAATTGTCCTATTACGCGATTTCATTTCAATCTAACATTCTGATTATATTTTTAATTTCGCAACGACGGAATTTGCGTTGATTATCGCCTATCTATATAAAATCCAAAATAATCGGCTAAAAAACTTCTTGACAACGAGCACCTGAACCTGTATTGCATTTTGCATACAAAATACAAAATGCAATAATGTTTTAAGGCGATGCATTTACCCCCTGGATCCACCGGCATCTCACCTTTTCAGCGTGGAAACAAAATTTTCAGCCCAGACGTGCGAAAGGATTAGGTCATGAAAAATCTTGGCGCAGAGCACGAAAATTTGGATCAAAAGGCCTATGAAATCGTCAAGGAAATGATCATCGAACGCCAGATTCTGCCCGGCGAAAAAATTCCCCAGGAAAAACTCGCCCAGGAACTCGGAATCAGCCGCACCCCCCTGGTCAGCGCTCTTAAATTTTTGGAACATGAAAAATTAGTCGAGTCCAAACCGCGCCGCGGATATTTCGTGCGGCTGTTTTCCAAACAGGAAATGGTCAGTATTTTTGAATTGCGCGAAGTACTGGAAGGCCTGGCAGCCAAACGGGCAGCGGCCAACATCACCGATAAACAGATCGAGATCCTGAACTGTTTTTTCGGATCCTTTACAGAATCTGACAACATTACCGACTATAGAGCCTACGCCAAAGAGGACCGCCACTTTCACAATTTTATCACCGAAATCGGCGCCAAGGAATTTTTAAAAAGCATCCTGCAAACCTACAATTTTATTACCGCCAGCTATCAGTACCTGTCCACCGAAGGATTGGTGAGACCACCCAATGAGACCATCGAGGAGCATCTGGCGGTCATAAAGGCCATCAGCGAAAGGAATCCGGAGGCCGCCGAAATTTTGATGCGCAGACATTTAAGAAAAACCATTGCGCACCTCAAAGGGGATATCGAAAAGGAAAAACAGGGAAGTGACAGCCTCAAAATTATCCGGCCGTCATTTTGAGCGAAAACCCGAACCCCGGAGGATATATAAATGGAATATCGCCGGCTGGGACGATCCGGTCTAAACATCTCCAAACTGGTGCTGGGCAGCATGAATTTCGGCAATCCAACCGATAAGGCCGAATCTTTTGACATCATTTATACGGCTCTGGACGCCGGCATCAATATCCTGGATTGCGCCGATGTATATGCTGAAGGCAAAAGTGAACGCATCATCGGCGAAGCCTTGGCCGAGAGCGGCAAAAGAAATGAGGTGCTGCTCACGTCGAAAGTATTTTTACCGGCCGGTACCGGACCCAATGATGCCGGCAATTCAAAACATCACATTATCAATGCTTGTGAGGGCAGCTTAAAACGTTTGAAAACCGACTGGATCGACATTTATTTTCTGCATCGCACCGATTTTAACGTGCCGCAGGAAGAATCGCTGGCAGCCCTGGATTTGCTGGTGCAGCAGGGCAAGGTGCGCCACATCGGCTGCTCAACCCATCCGCCCTGGCGGACAGTTGAGGCCTGGTGGATTGCCGATAAGCATCATTACCCCAAATTTATTTGCGAACAGCCACCGTATAATCTGCTCGATCGGAGGATCGAGCAGGAAATCGTGCCGATGTGCAAAGCATATGATATGGGCATCATCTGCTGGTCGCCGCTGGCCCAGGGTGTCTTAGCCGGCCGCTACCAGGATGCGGCTGACATTCCGGCGGGCAGCCGGGGGGCTTTTAAAGATATTTATGCCGAGCGGATCACCCAGACAGGCATTGAAGTGGCACAAAAACTGGCCAAACGGGCGGCTGACAAAGCATGCAGCCTCCCCCAGCTGGCGGTGGCCTGGGTGGCTCATCAGCCGGGGATAGCCGCCTCGATAATCGGTCCGCGCACCCTGGCGCATTTAAAGGATTTACTGCCAGCGGCTGACCTCGACTTAGATGACGCCGATCTGGCGTTCTGCGATCAGCTGGTTAGGCCCGGCGCATTTGTGTCGGATCATTTTAACACGGCGGGTTGGCAGTTTTGAATTCATATGATTTCCGCAAAGAAACACAAAGCAATGGCATTGAGAGTATCGAAAGCAAAAATTAACTAAAGCCGGTTGCGGTGCGTTGTGCGCACCGGCACCATGCAGAAAGGAGGTTTAAAAGGCCTATTTTAAAGGCGTTTGGTTGAGCCTGAAAATTGAATTTTTTGTGAAATCGGCAGCAGAGCATATCGAATACCCCATATCGTATAGCAGGCTGCCAAACAATGGTTGGACTTCAAGGGTCCATAGAAAAAACAGCAACATTAATTAAAAGGAGGGCTAGGCAATGAAAAAGGTACTGTTTATTGGTCTTGTTTTGCTTCTGGCCATGGCAACCGGCGCTTATGCCGCTGATTTTCCCAAGCGAGATATCACCTCGGTGGTCGTATGGGGTGCGGGTGGCGGGACCGATACCTGCAACCGCATCATCGCCGCTGAAATGCAAAAATTTTTAGGGGTCAATGTCAACGTAATCAATAAAACCGGTGGTGTCGCCGGCTCGGTCGGCATGATGTACGGTTTTTCCAGACCCCATGATGGTTACACCTTAACCGGCCTGTCCGAATCGAATGTGACGGCCGGTGTGCAGGGCGGCTGGGATAAAAATTTCAATGTATGGGATGTTTTTATCGTCGGCGGCTCACCGGATGTCATTTCGGTTACCCCGGACACGCCCTACAAGTCCCTGAAAGACCTGATCGAAGCTGCCAAAGCAAAACCCGGTAGCATTAAGGCGGCGGCCAGTGGGGCCGGCTCCATCCATCATCTGAATCTGCTGGCAGTGGAAAACGGCTCCGGCGCCGATTTCAATTTCATTCCCTACAAGGGCTCCGCGCCCAGCCAAAACGCGGCCATGGCCGGTGAAGTCCAGGTGGTGGTCACCTCTCTGGCCGAGCAACAGCAACTGCTGCGCGGCGGCAAATTAAGGGCCCTGGCCATGTTGATTCCGGAGCCATTTGAAGTCGAGGGATTGGGGACGATCCCCTCGTCTTTTGATTCATATCCCGGACTGTCCAAGTATCTGCCGATCTCCCAGGCCATCGGATTTGCGGTTCCGGCCGATGTTCCCAAGGAACGCAAAGCCGTGCTGGTGGATGCCTTCAATAAAGCCATGGCCACCGATAAGGTCAAGAGCTGGGCCAAAGAAAACTACTACCTGCTGTCAGGCAAAACCGGGGCAGAATCAAGACAAGTTTTTGACGCCCTGCAATCCAATTTTGCCTGGACGCTGTGGGAGCTGAAAGCGGCCAAAGTCAATCCGGAAAAACTGGGGATTCCCAAACCATAACCTTACAACTTGTGAGAGGCAGGTGTTGGCAGATGCCTGCCTCTCATAAAAATCGTTTTTGACTAAATTTTGCATGAAAATTGAGGATTCCATCGGCTGCGTTATTAAGGACGAGGCATAGTTCCGCTATAGCCTCGCCTTTAAGTGCCTTGCATATGAAAGCCTCCAGCCCAAGCAAAATTCAGCAATTAACAGACGAGCGCTTAGCGCTCTTTATCGATAAGGCCATTTCACTATGTTGGAAAAGGAAAAGCTCAGAAAAGCGGATGTCTATTCGGGCATCTTCATTTTTTTGTTTGGTGCCTGGATCGTTTGGCAGGCATCGAAAATGCCCATGAAAGACAGCTGGGGCGGAGTTCAAAATGTCTGGTTCGTTTCCCCGGCTCTTTTCCCGATGTTTGTTGGTGGAATGATCATGCTGCTGGGCCTGCTGCTGGTTAGAACGGCCTTGAAAACCATCGGCCTGAAAGCCTGCGGTAACACCCTGCAATGGTTGTTCAGTAAAAACCTGTTTCAGTTTTTAAACACCGTTTCCAATTTGCGGTTTTATGCGATTGCCACCCTATTTTTGTCACTGGTTTACCTGTATCTTCCGCGAATCGATTTTTTTCTGAGCGCGGTGCTGTTTTTAACTGTTTTTATTTTAATGTTCTATTTTGATGAGGCCGAGCTGTTAAAAAAGCTCTTTTTTTTCTACCTGGCCGGAACCGTCTTTTTTATCATTTACTTTGCGGTGCGAATAG